>JBIQMB010000050.1:0-11220 GCA_044463745.1 Chitinophagaceae bacterium
TATAATAATATGCTCAGCTTAATCTTCTACCTTCACTTTACCTTTCTGCTTTGCGATTACTTCTTCCGAAATGTTATTCGGTGCCGGTGCATAGTGGCTGAATTCCATGGTTGATGTAGCACGTCCGCTTGTAAGTGAACGAAGCTGGGTAACATAACCAAACATTTCGCTCAACGGAACCTTGGCTTTAATAACCTGTACTCCATGGCGGGTATCCATTCCTTCGAGGATTCCACGACGGCGGTTCAGGTCGCCTGTAACATCACCCATGTATTGATCGGGGGTCAGCACTTCCACTTTCATGATCGGCTCAAGCAATACCGGTTTAGCTTTACGGGCAGCTTCGCGATAGCCTGCTTTGGCACAAAGTTCAAATGACATAGAGTCGGAGTCAACTGCGTGGAACGATCCATCAAAAATTCTCACTTTCATGTTCTGCATCGGATAACCTGCCAAAACACCTGTCGTCATTGCAGTAGTGAAACCTTTCTGGATAGCAGGAATGAATTCACGAGGAATGGAACCTCCGAAAATATCATTTACAAACTGCATAGTTCCTTTATCTTCTTTCAGGAATTCTTCGTCGGCAGGTCCGATTTCAAATTGAATATCGGCAAATTTACCACGACCACCTGTTTGCTTCTTCAATACCTCTCTGTGCTCTATCGTCTTGGTCAGCGCCTCTTTGTATGCAACCTGAGGAGCCCCCTGGTTGATCTCAACTTTAAACTCACGCTTCAAACGATCAATGATAATATCCAGGTGCAATTCACCCATACCGCTCAGGGTTGTTTGTCCGGTTTCCTCGTCGGTAGCTACTCTCAGGGTCGGATCTTCTTCGACCAACTTAGCAATAGCCATACTCATCTTATCCACGTCGGCCTGCGTTTTTGGCTCAACCGCTATAGAAATTACCGGATCAGGGAAGCTCATGGATTCCAGTACAATCGGATTCTTTTCATCGCACAGGGTATCTCCGGTTTTGATATCCTTAAATCCAATAGCAGCTCCGATATCACCTGCTGTAATAAAATCAAGCGGATTTTGCTTATTCGCATGCATCTGCATGATGCGGCTGATTCTTTCATTCTTACCGGTGCGGGTATTAAGTACGTAGCTTCCGGCATTCAGTTTACCGCTATACACGCGGAAGAACGCTAAACGACCTACGAAAGGATCGGTCATGATCTTAAATGCAAGCGCACTGAACGGGTCATCAATCTTAGGATGACGCTCGATTTCAGCTCCTGTTTCAGGGTCAGTACCTTTAATGGCTTCAATATCCAAAGGTCCGGGCAGGTAGCGCACGATATTATCCAAAACAGCCTGTACGCCCTTGTTTTTAAAGGATGAACCACACATCATCGGAATGATGCTCATATCGATGGTTGCCTTACGGATGGCATCGTGCATTTCATCTTCAGTAATTGAATTGGGATCATCAAAGAATTTCTCCAGCAACTTTTCATCATATTCTGCCACTGCTTCTACCAGATGCTGTCTCCACTCATCTACGTCTGCCTTCATATCATCCGGAATAGGTACTTCCTGATATGTCATACCAAGAGAAGAATCATCCCATACAATACCTTTCATCGTAATCAGATCCACAACTCCCTTGAAAGAGTCTTCTGATCCGATGGGCAATTGCAACGGAACCGGATTTGCTCCCAGCATTTCCTTTACCTGCTTTACCACATTAAGAAAATCTGCTCCGGCACGGTCCATTTTATTTACAAACCCGATGCGTGGAACTTTATACTTGTTAGCCTGACGCCATACTGTTTCGCTCTGCGGCTCTACTCCGCTCACAGCGCAAAACAATGAAAGCAATCCGTCTAATACCCTGAGTGAACGCTCTACCTCAACGGTGAAGTCCACGTGACCCGGAGTATCGATAATGTTAAATTTATACTGTTTGGTATCAGCAGTTTTTTGCCCGTTTTCCAGTGGAAAGTTCCAGAAGCAAGTAGTAGCTGCTGAGGTAATGGTGATACCTCTTTCCTGCTCTTGTGCCATCCAGTCCATGGTGGCGGAGCCTTCATGGGTTTCACCCAACTTGTGGTTTACCCCCGTATAATACAGAATACGCTCTGTAGTAGTGGTTTTTCCCGCATCAATGTGCGCGGCGATACCGAAGTTTCTTTGAAATCGTAAGTCGGCCATTTGACTTTTGTTTTTATAAATGATTAAAAATCTCCTGATTAATTTTCTGCTTGAGGCAGCTCAAAAAAGGCTAAACCTTTAAAATTTGAGGGCGCAAAGTTACAAAAAATATGGGAAAAAATGTATGCCTGCACCCATAAAATAAATGTTTAACAAAAGAATGAATTCCCGAGATAAGGTACCATGTGGCAGTGGCATTTACCATAGAAATCCCGAAGAAAATCTTCAAGTTATTTTTTTTTTCATCCTTTTAAAAATCTGTACCTATTTACCTATCTAATATTGGCTGTACTGAGCTAAAGGTTGATTGCGGATAATTATCTTAACGATATAAGTGAGTTCGAGGACCGTCAACACAAATTTAAGATATTAGATATCAATTCATTAGAGTGAATGGATGAGATTGGCGACCCCTGCAGATGTTGTCAGATCGAAACTTTTTAAATTAGCCAGGGATGCCGCTTCAGGAATCGCTTTGGTAATATCTTTTGCCCGAAGTTGTACTTTTCTGAGAGACTTATCCTTGAAATTGTAAATGTAATACTCAATATTTTGCTGGAAAATTCTGAGCTCGCTGGCCATCTGGTTGTGCGGATCGGGGGCAATGTTGGCAACAAAACGACGTAAAAAAGCATACTTTCCGGTATTCTCCGCTACGACATTAAAATATCCTTTTATTCTTTTAGGAGATGTGAAATTGGCGGTGGGCTTAAATAATAACTCACCTTTACCGAATGCATCCGGAATACCAAGCTTAAAACTTTCGATTTTGCTGTCAACACCTACAAATTTATTATCAACGACCAGCCCCACTTCCTGGTTGTATAAGTCATAAAAAAGGTTCGCATTATTAATGTCGCTTCCTCCTTCAATCTTTATTTCCCCTGGAACGGATTTGCCGTATAGATACAAACTCCCTTTGACCTTGAAGCCACCTGTTTCCACATATTCGCCCGTCCAATTATCAAGAACAAGTTTGTTATAATCGCCAAGGACGTCGAACTGGGCCTTGACTTCAAATCCTGAAAGTAAAAAGATTATAAGGGGAGTAAAAATTGTAGTGTATTTCATAGGGCCATATTTCAAATATGCGCTGATATGTTTTATAAAAAGAGTCAACGGCCAAACATAACGTATTTATCGGTAGATCTGATCCTTAATCCTCAAAAGAGTGCTTATAATATTCTTTAAAATGATGTTCTCTCTTGCCTCAATTACATGCCTTACTGTCACCCACCCCCGTTTGCTATAACTTTTGAATCAGTTTAGACACGCCTTCCGTCGTTGTCAGATCATAGGTTTTTAAGTTCGACAAGGATTTTGCTTCTTCAATTACACGGGTAATATCTTTGCTGCGCAACTTTACTTTCTTAAGCGATTTATCTTTATAATTATAAATATAGTAGTCGTAATTCTGTTGGAAAACTTTGAGGTCCTTATTCATCATATCACTTGCATCCGACATGAGTGCAACAGAAAAATATCTTAAAAAGGCATACTTACCTTGGTTATCTGCAAGCACATTAAAATACCCTTTTAATTTATGCTCATTATATAAGCCGACCCTTTTGAAAACCAATTGGCCTGATCCATATTTTTTGGGAACAGCAAAGCGGAACTCTGATATATCTTTGTCAAGTTTTACAAAGGTATTGTCAATATTTACACCCACTTCCTGATTGTATAAATCATAATACATATTGGAATGTTTGGATTCAGTATCATCTTTAAGCACCAGCTCACCCGGCACAGACTCGCCATACAGATACGGACTTCCTTTCACTTTATAATTTCCTATTTGAAAATACTTGCCCGACCAATTTTGCATGAGCAATTTATTATACTCACCTATCTGATCTAATTGAGCTGTAGCCTGATCGCCAAACAAAATACCAGCTAAGAATACACTACAATATAAAAGTATTGATTTATTCATATTGGTCAAGTTCATTTAAGATTTTTACACAAAATAAGGTTGCCGTAACGTACTGCTAAATTAATTAAACTTATAAATAAAAATGGGGTTTATTATCATAAAATAAACCCCATGTGCTTTTTTATTCTACCTATTCATTTAAGGCCGTGCTTTTTTATACGTCATCGTCCAGTCAAAAGAAACCCTTGGATCGGGCAATGGAACCGATGCAGGTTGATACATAAAGAACTTTACTTTAATGGTTCTGGTTTCAGGATCCCATGAGTTTTCTCCTGAAGGATCAAGTTCAGCATACCTTCCATTACTTGAGGGCTGGCCATGGTAATTATATACTTCAACAACCTTATTATTTGCATCAAACACAAAAACAGGACTAAACCCTCCATATCCGCTCACTGCGCCACTGCTGCGGATGGGCACGAAAAAGTCATTCCAAACTACCGGATCAAAACCTTCACATTCCGATGCGCCTGTAGTTATCATCCAATATTTGAAAGGGAAATAACCCGTAAGGGCGGCGCTTGCATGGTCAACCATGGTACCGGTTACTTCATATTCACCGTCATACTTGTTTTTTACAGTAAATTTATAAAGAACGTTTTTTAAATTATCGGGAATAGCTACACCTGATTTTGATACGGCAGAAATCGTAAAACCAAGCCCGTAAACCTCGGTAGGATCAGGAATATTGTCAGTAACCAATTTCATCAGTAAAGCACCACTGAGCCGTTTGCCTTTCGGTATAACAACCGAAGATGATGGCAACGAATAAGCGTCAGCGGGCATTACAATGGTATTAGGGTTTTCTGCCGTCACCAGGGCATTGTTTAATGTTATCGTAACGGTTATGTCTTCATTGGCAGGGTTTACATAATCGTAGCTAACCTCAAATAATGATACTTCCTGTTCTCCTGTTTTGGCTTCAATTGCCAATACCTGGGTTTTTGCGGCCTTGGGAATAGTTACATATTCTTTGCCCTCTGTACCTCCACCTGTTACGTTTTGGTATTCACCATTCTCATACCCTTTATCTTTCAGGCAAGACGAAAACAACAACATCATAAATGTCATTATTCCGATATAATTTATATTTAATTTTTTCATATTATGCGGTATTTTTTTATTAAGTTTTATTTATCCCAGAATAACGCGGAACTCTGAGGATTGATGGTTCCTTGTGCCTGTACATTTTCGGTATTGTAATTATACTCTGAGGTCGGATATAACAATCTCAATGGAATTTTATTGCTTCCTACCTGATCAAAAATGGAGAGCGGAACTTCAATAAGACCAAGTCTGCGATAATCAACCCATGTTTCGTTTGCCTGAATACCGTTTAATGCGAAATATTTCTGCCACATCAAAACGGTCATTTTTTCAGTTTCGGTTCCGGATGCCGGCCAGGCTACCTTGGCATTGGCTCCTGCAAGGTAAAGATCTGCCGTGGCAACTGCATCAGGAACAGCCAGGCTTTTAAACGATTCTCTTACTGCATCTTTATAGGCTTCTTCAGCATCACCGGTAATCCAGCCTCTCAGCACGGCCTCCGCTCTAAGAAACATCGCCTCAGTGGATGACATAATCCACATAGGAGCAGATGCATTAGCTGTGATACCGTAGCCCACGCCTGAAGTATTATCACTGTTGTTTTCGTCAGTTGGCATCGAACCATAAACAGTTCCCTTATACGCGCCACCATTTTTTGCAGGTCGATATACCCTTTTGTATCTTTCATCGCCCAAATCCTTCATCATGGTAAGTGAATAGTCATTAGCCCGGTTATAATTATCGTTTTCAGTTCCGGAAATGCTGTAAAAATGTGCATTGTAATAGGGATTGGGTTTGTCGGGTGAAAATCCCGGTTGTACAACCGCACCCACTCCATTTCCTAAAAAGCCCGAACCTTCTGATGTAATTTTAGCCATCTCAGTGGATACATTAAAGGTATTGGCTTTAACTGTGTGAAGCATCATTTTTAGCTTGAGTGTATTTCCAAATTTAAGCCACTTGGTTTTATCTCCTTTAAACATAACGTCTATTGTGCCAATGTTTTGGTCATTACCATAGCTGTCTTTAATCAATCCC
This sequence comes from Chitinophagaceae bacterium, assembly GCA_044463745.1. Classification (GTDB taxonomy): domain Bacteria; phylum Bacteroidota; class Bacteroidia; order Chitinophagales; family Chitinophagaceae; genus Ginsengibacter. The sequence goes on from JBIQMB010000050.1 coordinate 6,188, forward strand.
ATACCGTCATCAACCAATGCGAATATCTTCTTATACACTTCCTCAGCATCGTCATACACAGGTCTGAAATACTCGCCCAAATTGAATGCCTGGGTATAAGGAACGTTACCATAGGCATCCACGAGAGCCTGCATCTGGTGCGCTTCAAGAATCATTGAGATTCCCTCATAAAATTTCCAATCCAACTCATGAGCTTTTTTCTGAATAGCACGCAATTGACCTACGATGTAATATGTATCGTTCCATAGGCCCGACCCGAAGTCGTTGGTGATATTATAGCTCCACTCTACAGAGCTTGGCGAATAAGAACCGGAAGCACTCCAATAGCCCATCCACCGATGCAGATAATCCCATGTAGATGCGTTGACTGTAGCAATGTTTTTCAATTGAGCTGCCAGGGCCAGATCTGGTGTTATGACCGCCGCTGTGGGAGAGTTCGGGTTTTTATTAATATCAAAGAAACTCTTCTTGCAACTGCCCATGATAAATATCAGCGCTGCGGAAGCAAGAATTATATTAAATTTTTTCATCTTTTTCGTTTTAATTAATAACTAATTTGAAAAGTCAATTTTCCGGTTATTAAAATTGAACATTCACGGAGAAGCCATAAATCCTGTTTGGAGGCAAAATGTTGGAGTTGTTTACCCCTTGAGCGTTACCGGTGGTATTGGCAAACTCCGGATCTGTCCATTGGTTTGATTTAGGCAGGAAGGTGAAAAAGTTCCTTGCATTTAATCCAACATCCGCTGACTTTATAAACTTAGCTCCGGAAAGCCATCTTTGAGGCAGGTAGTAATTGAGTGAAATTTCTCTTATTTTCCACGCAGCAGCACTACTGATATAGTTAGAGTTTACACCCCTATTGGCATTCGTGTTTTCATAAAAACCATAACCACCGTTCATCACTGCGATGGAAGTATTTGGAACATAATGTCCGGTTCCATCATCATAAACTGAATTGGCAATAATGAAACGCTGGCGACCATTGCTACCCGTACGGGCTGAGCTACCTGTAAAGTCCATATCTGCTCCTATACCATGGTAAACCTGGTGCCCTCCTTTATAATCCGCAGTAAGGGTGAGAACCAATCCTTTGTAACTTAAAGTTGGTGAAACGCCTGCAATAAGTGTAGGCATGGTTCTTCCAAACAACTTAGGAGTCGGATCAAGTGATGGATAGCCTGTCTTACGATCTACAATGACCCTTCCCTGATCATCCTTTTTATAATCAGTAAGTTTAAACATGTATGCCGGATAACCTTTTATAATGTAGTTCCCGTTTCCGATTCCCAGTTCATCCAATCCCAGATAAACGGACTTCACTTTACTATCCAGGAAGCTGACGTTGGCCTTCAGATCAAAATTAAAGTCGCCTAACTGAACCAATGGAGTGAGACGAAGATCAAGTTCAACCCCTTTATTATCAAAGTCAGCTGCGTTAACCACAGTGGTAGAATACCCTGTCGTTCTCGAAATTTGCAGACTCAACACCTGGTTTGTATTGTTCTGAAAATAACCTGTGGCTTCAATATTTACCCTGTTATTAAACAATGAGATTTCAACTCCAGCTTCTCTTGAGTTAACAAATTCAGGCTTAATGGCCGGGTTGTTTACGGTAGAACTGGCCTGAAATCCGGGAAGGCTTCCGTAAGGGAATCCACTGGCTACCCCATAGCTTGATTCAAGCGCATAAACACCCACGTTCACGTTTCCGCTTTTAGACCATGAACCACGTACTTTTAAATAACTTAAAACGTCGCTCTTGATTTTCAAGGCATCACTCAATACCACAGAGGCACTTGCCCCCGGGTAGAAGAAGGTGTTCGCATTAAGCGGTAAGCGGGAATCCCAATCATTCCGCCCGGTAACTTCCAGGAAAGCCCAGTTTTTATACCCTGCTGATACTTTACCGAATACGCCCATGAGTCTTGACTGAGAATTGGATTCTCCTGCGCCAGGCTCACCGGTTCTATTGCTGATATTAAATAAAGTGGGAATAATCAAATTGCTTCCCGATACAGAAACAGACTTTGAATTGGTTTGGCGGAAGGATTGACCGATCAAACCATCAATGTTAAAGTCATTCACTTTCTTCTGAAGATTGATGAACAACTCAGAAGTGATACGATTTGAGCGACTTGATCCGTCTGATACACTCGCTTTAATATCATTGGATGCATTATACTTATGGTTAACATTTTTTGCATAATCAGAGAAGGTATAGGCAGAGTTTGATGTTTTTGAATCGCTGGCTGCAATAGTAGTACTTGCACGATAAACGACATTCATCCAGTTAGTAAGTTTCAGGCTAAAATCGATCTGTGCAAAAATATCATCCGAGCCACCTCTGCCTCTTGATCTGTCTTTAATGAAATACGGATTATGGTAGTATTCATTAAAATAGTAGTTAGGACTGGCAAAGGATGTGTCATTTTGCCAATTCTTATATTTTCCCAGATCAATGTCGCCGGGGGTATTGAATACTTCCCAATAAGGTGAAGGACCGATGTCGTATTTACCTTTGGTATATGATACAGAATAACCTCCTTTGAATATGCCATACTCTTTTGATCCGGCAAATCTGAAAGTCGTTCTCCTGTTTTTATCGCCTCCCAGTGTTCCGGTAATATCCACGTCATTCACCGATAATAAAAAGTCCTTTTCTGAATAAGAAATTCCGTTTTGAAGCGTAATACCTGTTTCAAAAAAGTTAAGACGGCCATTCGGAACATAAGCATATTTAATGGTTTGAGGGATACCACCCGGAAGTGGTTTTCCAACCTCCCTTATACTACCATCGAACTCATCGCCGTATTGCTGGTTCTCAAGAGGATCATACTCACCAAATCCATTTGCATCCACGCTCGAACCCTGACCAAATCTTTTTTGAAACTTGGGCATAAACAGTACGGATTCGAATTGGGTGGAGTGATTTATTTTAACTGATGCACCACCGGACTTACTACCTCTCAGGGTTTTAACGAAGATAACTCCGTTTACCCCATCCGGACCATAAAGCGATGCTGCCGAAGCGCCTTTCAGAACGGTAACGTCTTCAATGTCGTTGGGACTTAGGTTATTCAACTGTCCTAAAGCGACAGGCGATCCGTCCACAATCAGAAGAGGTTGGTTATTACCTGTCAGGGACCGGATTCCTCTGAGGGTAATCCTGGTATCTGCGAAAACCCCGTTATTTACTGTTGCAATGTTTAAACCGGAAACTTTACCTGTTAAACCTTGTTGAATATTGACAGCCTTGGCAGCAGTAATGTCGCCACTACTTACGCTTGCCACGGAGTAGCCGAGTTCTCTGGGCTGTTTACGTAAACCCAAAGCAGTAGAAACGACCACTTCCTGTAATTGGTTATCAGTTTTCTCCAGTACTACATCGTACCTGACAGCAACACCGGGAGTAATTATTTTGGAGCTGTAGCCAATGGCAGAAAATTCTAATCTGGCACCGGCTTTAAATTTCATTGTAAATTCTCCGTTTTCGGAGGCAAGGGTTGCATTATTAGTTCCCATTTCAGTGATGGTAGCAAAGGGAACCGGGTCCCCATTGTCATCTTTCACTGTACCACTAATAGTGCGGGTTTGCGCCATAGCCCCAATGGCACAAAACTAAAGCAAGAGAAGAGTTGTTGTAAATTTTCTCATGTGCGGGAAATTTGAGTTTAAAAATTGGAATTCATACTTATTGTGCAGTTAAGCAGCCTTTAACAATAATTGGCAAATATTAACATAATATTCTGATTGGCCAAAAAATAATCTAAAAATTTTATATTCTCTTTTGTCATATGTATATCATGATTGTTATCAGGTCATTATATAGTTTCTCGGAAGTAATTTTTTCTTATGTGGAAGCAGTCTCTTCTTGCAAACTAAATTTTTAGGCATATAAATTGCTACATTTTCTCGATCCTTTTAACAGCGCGATAACTAAATATTAGCCTTTTTGTTAAAAGCATTTGAGTGCTTCTATTTACCAGTATTATTGCGTTATTTCCATGCTTAGGACTATGTGAATCTGGTTACGGGTTATATTTTTCCTGTAAAATATGGGTAATTAATAAAAGAAATGAGTCGGAGTCAATGAAAATATAAATTCAGCAATTATAATTTTGCGGCTCTTCCGCCCATACGGTTTCAACGAGTGTATGAGGACGTAATGGAGCATTATGATTTTTCCCTTTTGAATCTCCTCAATATTCCCTTATCGCTCAAAATTTTACTTTCTTATATTTGCGCAAATAAATTTTTTTGCATGGCCATATTAGTGAACAAAGATTCCCGCATTCTGGTGCAGGGATTTACAGGAACAGAAGGTACATTTCACGCTTCTCAAATGATAGAGTACGGAACAAACGTCGTAGGAGGGGTAACGCCTAACAAAGGAGGGACAACCCATCTTGATCGCCCGGTTTTCAATACGGTAGAAGAGGCTGTGAAATCTACGAAAGCAAACGTAAGTATCATCTTTGTTCCACCGGCTTTTGCAGCAGATGCCATCATGGAAGCAGCCGATGCAGGTATTGCCCTGATTGTTTGTATTACCGAGGGGATTCCTGTACAGGATATGGTGAAGGTTAAAAATTATCTGGCGGGCACTCAATCCAGATTAATTGGCCCCAACTGCCCCGGCATAATAACAGCCGAAGAATGTAAAGTAGGAATCATGCCCGGATTTATATTTAAGAAGGGAAGAATTGGTATTGTTTCAAAATCTGGTACCCTGACTTATGAAGCCGCCGATCAGATAGTAAAAGCCGGACTGGGTATTTCTACTGCTATCGGTATAGGTGGCGATCCGATTATCGGAACCACCACAAGGGATGCCGTTCAGATGTTTATGGATGACCCCGATACAGACGGAATTGTAATGATTGGTGAGATAGGAGGAAATATGGAGGCTGAAGCAGCCAGATGGATTAAGGAAAATAACAGGAAGCCGGTTGTAGGGTTTATTGCAGGCCAGACAGCACCTCCCGGCCGGCGGATGGGCCATGCCGGAGCCATTGTAGGCGGAGCGGAAG
>JBIQMB010000051.1:0-11152 GCA_044463745.1 Chitinophagaceae bacterium
CAAAAAAGGGTGGCTTTTTAGCTCACCCTTTAATTATTTTTGTCGGACAATAGTGTTTTTTTATACTAACACCAGGGAGAAAGCCGCAAAACTGGCAGTAGAAATGGAGAGCCTGAATTATTCTGTACAGCATGGCGTTGCAGCAGGTAATTCCAAACAATTTGTGATCACAGGCTGGACAACCGGAATAAAAATGACAGAGGCAATGCTAAAGCAATGGACTAAGGAAATGTGTGAATTGGGTTACAAATTCGACTGCGATTTCGATGGCTGGGGTACAGATCCTAATCAGGAGTAGGGGAATCATAAGGATCAAAAATTTCATTTTATTCGAAGTAAATTCCTTGAAAGGGCTGATGCGTTTCTTACGACTGCCATTTACAATTCTGAATATTCTAAAGGAAATTGTTTGATAACTTGAAGAACACCGGGGTGTTTTAAAAGTACTCAGATGTTTTTTGATGACAATTTTCAGGTTTTACGATTTATTAAAAAGTAAAAATGAAAATCATGCAAAAAAGTTTATTTAAATCGGTGTTGTTCCTGATGTTCGGAACGTTTTTATTCACCTTGAATTCCTGTAATAAAGAAAAGGGCAATGATCCGGATGATGGTCTTACAAAGGAGATTCGCAATATTCTTTCGGATGATGCCTTGCAAAAATTAAGAGATTTGGGTATTGCCATAAACAGTGGTAAAACCCCTCCGCTTATTGAGGGTAAATATCTTGTGACGCCTTTTGTGTTGGTGAAAAGTAATTTTGAGGATGCGCTGAAACCGGGGTATAAATATCCGGATTTGTCGATCTCTTTTTATTCCCAAAACAACAGTTCGCAAACGATTAAGTCAGACTATTCTACAGGCCCTGAAAGGGGAACCGGAGTAACCTCGTATATTACCGGTAGTGGGAATAAGTTTAGCGTTTTTACAGAAGTAGATGCCACCTACAATGGCACGCCGTTTAAAACGGTCAACCTTTACTCAGGCGAACTGGTTACGGGCGGGATTAAGGATTTTCAATTTGTCAATTTGATTACCCAGGAGGCGCCGGGAACCTTAAAGAAAGGGGAGGGTCGGTTGGTCATTGATCAGGATAAAATGTCGGAGAGAAAATAGATTTGGGAGGATTCTTTGGGTGTGAGGTCGTTTCCTTCTTTCCATTGATTGAGATGATGCGAAATACAATTTGGCTTTGGTTATGCGGAAATCTGCCACCAAGCCACTAAGACCCGAAGGTTCACAAAGAAATTCTTGGTCTTGGAATATCTCCGGCACGGGATGCTGCAAATTATCTTTCTGTTTTTCTATAAATGAAGGATACCGCCACAAAGGCGCTAAGACCCAAAGGTTTACAAAGAATTCTTGTTTCTTGCAATGTCTGCCTGCGCGATACTTTGTTTGCGACATCTTTGTCGCCCGTATAAACCATGTTGCGAAGCATTCTGTTTTTTGTTTGGCGTTGAAAGCAAGAAGATTGTTTAGGACGAAAATGGAATGTCCCAATGCTCCATAAACCTATAAGGATTTTGCTGGTGTTTTTTAAGTTAAGGCATCTCACATAAACCTTATAGGTTTTATTTTGATTTCATTCCTTTCGCAAGCCTTCTTTCTGGCGCGAATCTCTCGGCCTAATCAGGTTCGCCATCTAAGAAATATGAACAGGAATAATTCGACTGAAATTAAAGCTATCAAATAAAATTATTCCTAATTTTAGACATCGGTTCTCTGATTTCCTGACTCCTCAAAATTAGCAAACCATGAAATGGATTATGATAACTCTTGTTTCGTTGCTCTCCGTGAATGCAGTCAATGCTCAAATACCCACCGGCACCGAGTGGGATGAGATGGCCAGGACAGATTATAAGCTCCTACCTAAGTACGGCCATATCGAGAAAAATGCGAACCAAAAAAAATCAGACGAAAAATATATTAATGAAGTGATGCAACTGGATCAGTTCAAGGGAGACAAGACAGCCGCATCCAATCACATGATTGGTCTGGGGTTTAATTATTATTACCGCGGCGATCTAAAAACAGCAATGTACCGGTTTAATCAGGCGTATCTCCTGGATAGTCTGAATACCGACATATATTGGGGCTATGGTGCGATCTATATGGTTCTGGGTGAGTATGAAAAAGCTAAGGAACAATATGGGGAAGGACTGAAACAGAATCCGCGAAACAGTCGGCTGCTGACCGATCTGGCCACCTATTTTATGGCTCAGTATTACGGTCTTGAACCTCTTGATAAAAAAATGGCGAATGTCCATTTGGATAGCGCGATTTCTTATTTACATCAATCATATGCTATTGATCAGGAAAATCAGAATACTGTGTACAAACTTTCCATTTGTTATTGGAATAAAAATGATTGTGATAATGCATGGAAATTTTATGATGCCTGCAAAGCCTTAGGGGGCCGACCGATCACCGAGGAGTTCACTGCGGATTTAATGATGAGATGTAAGCGGTAGGGGGATGATTTTTTATGATGATGTGCAGAAGAATCAATTTTTTTGCCACTAAGACTCCGGTACACGAAGGCAAACCAAGGAATTTTGAAACCGGTTTTTGTCCAAAAAAAGTTTTACTTATAAATGTATGGTAGAAACCTATAAGGTTTTTGTTGAAGTTTTTTAAATTCAGGGGTTACCTCATATAAACCTTATAGGTTTTTTTTATTGTTGCATCTTCAAGTAACGATTAGTTACCGGACTGGAGTCCGGCGCCAGAGTGATTCAACAAACCTATAAGGTTTTTATTGGATTTTATAATTTATGGCACCTCAAATAAACCTTATAGGTTTTTTATCTATTGCCGTTTCTTTAAGTAACAATTAGTCACCGGAGTCCGCGCCAGGATGATGCAATGTCTTCGGCCGGGACATTGCAAGGCATATATCAAATTATCCACACCGGAATTGCGGAAACTATCGGCTCCCCAAACTCCCCTTAATAACCAACCCTGAATCTTCTGCCCCTAATTTAACTTTTTGAGCATGGCAAGTTCTCCACATTCAATAAAAAATACCGGCCATTTTCCGATATTTGACCTCCGGCCTTAAAACTTGGTTACATGAAATTTTCGCACCTGCACGTTCACACCCAATACTCTTTATTAGATGGCGCTGCTTCCATAAAAAATCTTTATGACAAAGCAATCGCTGACGGTATGCCTGCCGTGGCTATTAGCGATCATGGTAATATGTTTGGTGTGTTTGAGTTTGTAAAACATGCCTATAACTTTAAAAATGAAGATGGAACGCTGAAGGTAAAGCCGGTGGTGGGCTGCGAATTTTACATTACCGAAAACAGGCATCAGAAAACCTTTTCAAAAGAAAAAAGAGATCCGCGACATCATCAGATTTTGCTTGCTAAAAATGCCATCGGATATAAAAATCTCATTAAGCTCACCTCATTAGGGTATATCGAAGGGATGTATTCAAAATATCCGCGAATTGATAAAGAGCTGATTCATAAATACCACGAGGGATTGATAGCTACTACCTGCTGTCTCGGTGCCCTGGTACCCCAGCTCATTATGAATGAAGGGGAAAAGGAGGCAGAGAATGAGTTTAAGTGGTGGCTTAATATTTTTCAGGACGATTACTATGTTGAGATACAGCGGCACGGCATGGAGGAGCAGGAAAAAGTAAACAAGGTTCTGTTGAAGTTTGCACAAAAGTATAATGTAAAAATCATAGCCAGCAACGACTCTCATTATGTAAATCAGGAAGATTCTAATGCACATGATATTCTGTTGTGTATCAATACAGGTTCCAAACAATTTGACGAAAAGATTTCTTCCATTGATGATGATGTGTCCGGCAAGCAGAAGCGTTTCGCTTTTCCGAATAATGAATTTTATTTCAAGAAGACGGAAGAGATGATTAAGGTGTTTCATGATCTTCCCGAAGCCATTGATAATACAAATGAGGTGGTGGGAAAGATAGATACACTGCAACTTACACGTGATATTCTTCTTCCGCATTTTGAAGTGCCCAAGGAGTTTACTTCGCAGGATGAATACCTGGCGCACATTACCTGGCAAGGTGCAAGGGAGCGCTATCATGAGATAACACCTGATATAGAGGAGCGCATTAATTTTGAATTGTTTACCATCAAAACCATGGGGTTTGCGGGTTACTTTCTAATTGTGGGAGACTATGTAAATGCCGGAAAAAAGATGGGTGTGTTTGTAGGTCCCGGAAGGGGGTCTGCTGCCGGATCGGTGGTGGCGTATTGCATTGGTATTACCAATGTGGATCCGATAAAATACGAATTACTTTTTGAGCGGTTTTTGAATCCTGAGCGAAATTCCATGCCGGATATCGATATTGATTTTGATGATGAGGGAAGGCAGAAGGTGATGGATTATGTGGTAGAGAAATACGGGAAAAACCAGGTGGCACAGATCATTACCTATGGTACAATGGCCGCGAAAAGCAGTATTAAAGACGTGGCCAGGGTGCTGGATCTGCCGCTGGCCGAAAGTAATGCATTGGCTAAGTTGGTACCCGATAAACCAGGGACGCAGTTAAAGAAAGTTCTGCATGGAGCATTGACCGGCCCTAAGTCGCTTGCCGAAGACGGATTATCAGGCGAAGACATGGAAAACATTCAGGCCATCCGCGCTATTTACAATGGCGACGACCTGAAGGCTAAGGTGCTTAAGGAAGCCGAAGTGCTTGAAGGTTCTATCCGCAACACCGGTGTGCATGCTTCGGCCATCATTATTGCTCCTGAAGACTTGATGTCGATTATCCCGGTAGCTACTTCCAAAGAATCGTCGCTCTGGCTTACCCAGATAGATGGTAGCAATATTGAAAGTGCGGGCGTAATCAAGATGGATTTTCTGGGATTGCGCAATCTCAGTATAATGAAAACGGCACTGCGGCTGATTAAGGCGAATCATAATGTGGACATCGATCTGGATGAGCTGGCACTTGATGATGAAAAGACCTACGAAGTTTTTCAGAGAGGAGAAACGAATGGTTTATTTCAATTTGAAAGTGTAGGGATGCAAAAATACCTGAAGGAGTTGAAACCGGATAAGTTTGGTGATCTGATAGCGATGAACGCCTTGTATCGTCCGGGTCCGATTGCCTACATTCCGGATTATATTGCACGTAAACATGGCCAGCAAGAAATCGTTTATGATCTGCCTGAAATGGAAGAATACCTTAAAGATACTTACGGTATTACGGTTTATCAGGAGCAGGTGATGTTGCTGAGTCAGAAGCTGGCGGGTTTCTCCAAGTCACAGGCCGATGACCTGCGAAAAGCAATGGGTAAGAAGAAGAGAGATATTCTGGATAAGATGAAAGCGCTCTTTATTAAAGGAGCTACGGAAAGAGGTCATCCCGAAAAAACCCTTGATAAAATCTGGACCGACTGGGAAGCTTTTGCCCAATATGCATTTAACAAATCACATAGTACCTGCTATGCTTTGGTGGCTTATCAAACGGGATATCTCAAAGCGCATTATCCCTCAGAATACATGGCGGCTTTGCTCAACCACGCCGGTAATACAGAGAAGATTGCTTTTTTGATGGAGGAGTGCAGGTCGATGAATATTAAGGTTCTTGGGCCGGATGTCAATGAATCTGAGCAAGGGTTTTCAGTTAATAAAAAAGGCGAGATACGGATTGGCCTGAGTGGTATCAAAGGGGTGGGGGAGAATGCCATCATCAATATTGTGGAAGAGAGAAACAAGCATGGCCATTTTGATTCTATATTCGACCTGGTAAAGCGGGCTAATCTGCGGGCGGTGAATAAAAAGACACTCGAAAATCTGGCCCGAGCCGGTGCCTTCGATTGTTTTGAAGGCATGCACCGTTCCAGATTTTTTCATATCGCCAAAGGTGAAAACCAGAGTGCATTGGAAAGAATTGTTTATTTCGGGTCGCAATACCAGGCACAGTTGCAAAACAGCGCTGCTACCTTGTTTGGCAGCATGCATATGGACACATTGGCTCAGCCTGAGCTTCCGGATTGTGAACCCTGGACCCTTATCGAGAGACTTGAAAATGAAAAGGAAGTGGTGGGACTGTATCTGAGTGGCCATCCGCTCGATAATTACAAGTTTGAACTGAGCCACTATGGCATTGTTCCCATATCGGAAGTGAATGATTATAAAGAAAAGTTGACTGTGAAGGGAGGAAATAGTAAAGTTCTTCGCTTTGCCGGTCTGGTGAATAATGCCAACCACAGGGTTACTAAAAAAGGCAGTCGGTTTGGGAATTTTGTCATTGAAGATTACTTCGGAAATTTGGAGATAACCTTGTGGCGCGAGGATTATGCGCGTCTCAGTCCGTTGCTGGAAAAAGGAAATATGGTTTTTGTCAGCGGTATGTTCAGGCAGCGGTATGAGAAGGCGGAATATGAATTTCAGGTACAGGAAATAATACTGCTGGAGTCATTGATGCGGCTGCACACCAAGGGTATCAAGATAAAAATGCTTGCCCCTCATGTATCGGACGATCTGGTTAATTTCCTTGCCCACAATATTCGTGAAAACCCCGGCAAATCTCATTTGCAGATCATGGTGTATGAACCGAAGTCGAATCAGGAAATCCACATGGTAAAGTCAACCGGTGGGGTAACCATGAATTCCAATCTGGTTGATTTTTTCAAAGGTAACCCAGGCATTGAATTGAGTATTGATATGAATTAATTCTTTCAACACCTGTCGGCGTCCGAAGGGCGGGCATTGGGGTGAGCGAACCCGACAGCGTTCTTTCAACACCTGTTGGCGTCCGAAGCATAGGCATTGGGATGAGCGGACCCGACAGCGTTTGAAAGAAATTTCCTGCATACCCATTCACGCTGTCCTTTGTGCGAAACCATTCACGCCGTCTTGTCCTATCGGACGAAAACGGGTGAATGGCACCTGTCGGCGTCCGAAGCGGAGGTTTTGTGTGCGAGCGAACCCGACAGCGTTTGAAAGAAATATAGCTGACCCATTCACGCTGTCCTGTCCTTTGGACGAGTACAGGTGAATGGGCCTTCGGACGAGAACTGGTGAATGGGCCTATCGGACGAGAACAGGTGAATGGTCTTTAACATTCCCTAAACCTTTCCTTCAGCATTAATTCCGCATTCCGTATATGAATCGGGAAATCACCTTCTACCTTTATCCATCAATTTTTTAAAAGTAATCTGAAAGATCAAAGTTTTGAAATCATCAATATTCACGATTAATTGTACTGAGCAAATAAAGCGGGTATTTTTTTGTTGTTTTAAAGCAACGCTGCTGATTATTTTAGCCGCTTCATCGTTGTCGTCCATAGCACAGGACAACAGTTTGCAGGCCAATACCAGATCACTGATTAATTTGCTTGACTACATTTCGCAGGATTATAAAAATGCGGTTGAAAATGGGAAGATTATCAATGAGGCCGAATATCAGGAGATGCTCGATTTTTCTGAAGAAGCTCATTCTTTCTTCCATTCCATCTCCCAACAAACTGACATAAAAAATAAAGATGAAATAAATGCACGTCTGACATCTGTCAGAAATGTAATTCTGAAAAAAGGAGATGAAGATATCATTGCCCGTGATGCGCAAGAGGCTAAAAAGCAGGTGATCGCATTAAACCTGATCAACATCGCCCCGGTGCATTACCCCGATATTTCTGAAGGCAAAAAACTTTACCAGGCATCTTGTAAATCATGCCATGGAGATAAGGGCGGTGGCGATGGCCCCGCCGGTTTGGGGCTCGATCCGGAACCCACAAACTTCCTGGATCAAACCATTATGAAATATGTTTCGCCCTTGCAGGTTTTTAACACCACCAGGCTTGGGGTGCAAGGCACGGGCATGCGCGCTTTTGATGAACTGTCGGATGATCAGATATGGCAAATCGCTTTCTATATCAAGTCTCTGAATTTTGAAAATGATCTTCCGGTATCGAAGGATTCATTGGAAAACTTCTTCAAAAAATCGCAGGTGGATCACCATCTTTCCGATATCGCTCACCTGTCGGACGAAGAATTAAAAATGCGGTTTCCTGAAAACGAACGCGATGTGGCACTGGCTGCTTTTAGGCTACATCAGCCGGGGAAGAATGCAAACACCTCCCTAAATCTGGCCCTTGCCTACCTTACCGATGCGCTGGCTTTTTATAAAAACAACAACACGGATGCAGCCCGTCAGCGTGCGCTCTTTGCATACCTTGATGGAGTAGAGCCTGTTGAAAAACAGCTTCGTGCGCTGGACTCGAAAATTGTGGGAAAACTTGAATTGGAAATGAACAGCATCCGATCCGGTATCAAGCAAGGTGTTTCTACCGATGAGCTGACTCAAAGAGTTGACGTTGCCAAAGCAACCATTGCAAAGGCCTCACGGTTGCTCGGTGAGCAGACCTACACTTTTTGGTTTTCATTTCTTATAGCCGGATCCATCCTGCTTCGCGAAGGGCTGGAAGCGGTTTTGATTATCATCACCATTCTCGGACTGTTAAAATCTGTTGGCGCACGCGAAGCCATCATGTGGGTTCATGGCGGTTGGATTGCGGCCGTGGGCATTGGCGTGGCAAGCTGGTTTTTTACCGGATGGCTCATGTCGTTCGGTACCCAAAATATAGAGATACTGGAAGCAACCGGATCCCTATTGGCCGTAGCCATTTTGATTTATGTAGGATTTTGGCTGCACAATAAAACCGAAGCTAAAAAATGGCAGCACTTTGTAAATGACCGCATCACCTCCCTGCTCGACCAGAAGAAGCTTTTCGGATTGGCATTCATTTCATTCATCGTCGTGTTTCGCGAAGCTTTTGAATCGATATTGTTTCTTTCATCCATGCAACTTCAGGTTGACGACAGTAGCCGCCCGGGGATATGGATGGGAGCACTCACGGCCATTGCCGGGGTCATTCTGATTGCCGTATTACTCTTGAGGTTTGCTGCTCATGTGCCCATCCGAAAGTTATTTCAGTACTCAGCCATCATCATCCTTTTGTTTGCCATTGTGCTGGCCGGTCAGGGCATACATGCCTTACAAGAAGCCGGGATGGTTTCTGTTACCAGTGCGCCCATCAACTTCCATTCGAGGGTATTGGGTATATTTCCCACACTTGAAACCTGGGCCGCTCAGATGGTAGTTATCGCTTTGTGTGGTGCCTTGTGGTGGCGGAATTCGAATCGGGGAAAAATCAAACAGGCGGGTCAGTTGGATAGAATTGAAAAAGTAATGGAAGAAACGGCAGACCAAAATAAGGCATTAAACGAAGTTAGTACCAGGGTTTAAAACCGGGTGCGTCTGAGGAGTGGGATGGATTTCATTTCAAATTAAAATCAAATTTCATCCTTTTTTAACCTTCCTCCTTTTATATTTACATCCGATATGGAAATTTTAATCTTCTGCATTGCCCGGGAATGATAAATAGGCCTAATGCAGAAGGTGAATGATAATCAGTCAAAAACATGGAAAAAATTAAAATAAAAATGATCAACCGGTCATCCAACAGGGCGCCCTTTTACGCCACTGAGGGATCGAGTGGTATGGATATATGTGCCAATCTGGATAATCCGGAAACGCTTAAATCGCTGGAAAGAAAAATGATTCCGACTGGCATTTTTATTGAGATTCCGCGTGGATATGAAGTGCAAGTGAGGCCGCGCAGCGGAATGGCCTGGAAGCATGGTATTACCTGCCTGAACACGCCGGGCACCATCGACAGCGATTACCGGGGCGAACTGAAAGTGATCCTGGTTAATTTATCTCCCGAGGATCATACTATTCATCACGGTGATCGGATAGCTCAGATTGTAGTGAGCCGGGTGGAAGAGGCCGAATTAACCGAGGTAGTGGAACTGGAAACTACCACTCGCGGAGAGGGCGGTTTCGGACACTCCGGAATGAAATAATTTTTTTTAGATCTGTTACAATGAATCCATTCAAGTGAAACAATTTTTGTGCATCTTAGCCCTGTTCATGCTCGTGAGCTGCGGCGCTTCTAAAAAAATAAAAACAGGAGCAGCAGTTATTCATGATGATGCCGTGTTTTCTACCAACGAGGAAATGATGGAGAAGGCGGGAGAATTGTTGCAAAAAGATAGTGCGATATCATTCAATACTTTTTCGGCCAAGGTGAAAGTGGATTATGAAGATACGTATGGAAAACAGCCTGAGGCCAATGCTTTTGTAAGGATTAAAAAAGGAGAGTATATCTGGATTTCCATCACCGCTACTTTTCTTAATGTAGAGGCGGCAAGGGTTTGGATAACACCGGATAGCATTGTGGTGATCAATAAGCTTGAAAAGACAATCCAGTCACGCTCTCTGAGCTTTATCAATGATTATGTTTCGCTTCCATTTACCTTCAATGATTTGCAAAACCTGATAGCCGGTAAAGCTATATTCAAGGGAGACAGCATCCTGAGCGTGGCTTCTGCGGATAGGTTTCTTCGCATCAGCACCCGGCAACCTAAAGTGGAAAATAACATCTACTTTACCTTGCCCGATTTATTGCTGGCAAGGCAGGACCTTAGCGTGTCGGGTAAGGAAGGAAAGTATGAAGCCGAAATCTTATTCAATGAATATGAAAAGTCAGACGAAGGTTATTTTTCTACCTATCGGTTTATCTCCGTACCGTCTAACCAACAGAAGGTCAGCCTGCTTTTCAGGCAGTATGAGTTTAACAAGGAATTATCAGTGCCCTTTAACCGACCGGCTGGATATACCATAAATTAATTTTACATTAGCGATAATCCATTCTTTATTCTATTTAAAATGTTTCTTTGATGGCCAGGAAGATTTTATTTTTATCAGTTATATTTCTCTATTCTTTCTCACTTTTTGCTCAGGATAAAAACACGATGCAGCAGCAGCGTGATAAGATCAGGCAAGACATTGAGGAGACCCAGAAGATGCTCAACGAAATTCAGAAAACGGCCAAGGTGAATACCGGGCAACTGGCGTTGATTAATAGAAAGGTTAATCTTCAGGAGAGGGTGGTGGATAATATTCATAAAGAAATAAGAAACCTGACGGATGAAATTTATCTTTCTCAGTTAGAGATTAACAGGATGAACCGGGTGTTGGATACACTTAAGGAAGAATACTCCAAAAGCATGGTGTATGCTTACAAAAGCCGCGGTAACTACAGCTTTCTGAATTTTATTTTTTCTGCCGAAGGATTTAACGATGC
>JBIQMB010000052.1:0-11051 GCA_044463745.1 Chitinophagaceae bacterium
CGGAGCAAATGATCTTTACAGTAAAAGAGTTTTTAGAATCGGAAGGCATAGAGGAAAAAAATATCCATTTCGAATTATTCACAACCCCTGTAATCAAAAAAGAAGTGACTGAAAAAACAGCCCCCCCGGAACAGGAGTCGACCCAGACAGATCTTTTGGATAAAGATGGTGTAAGCCATGTCACCATTACGGTTGACGGCCGAACATACGAAGTGGAAGTGCCATACAAAGAACCGACTATTTTGGATGCGGGGCTGAATATGGGAATTAACCTGCCCTACTCGTGTAAAGGCGGCGTATGTACAACCTGCCGGGCCAAGTTGCTCGAAGGGAAAGTAGATATGGATAACAACTATGGCCTTGAAGATGATGAAGTGGCTGATGGGTATATCCTTACCTGCCAATCGCATCCCCGAACTACCACATGCAAGGTGGATTACGATCAATAGCTCGACCTGCTGTTAATTTTCGGTCAAGGGATATTTCGCTATGGTATTCCAGAAACCATTTTCGTGTTTCCATAACTGTACGCTGCCAATCTGTATTCTGGCCAAAAATGTTCTTTTCCGGTAGTCTGACTTAATTTCCTTATAAGTTTCGGGAGAGATGTTGCGATAGCCGATCGTAACATGAGGGTGGTATTTTCTTTTAGGTTTTATTCCTTGAGATTCATTAAATATATCAACCAGCGATTCCAAAATTTTATTCGACTCCACCTTGACAAATACTACCCGGTTTTTTTCAAAAAAATCAAACCCGTCTAATTCAAGACCGAAGGGCGGGGTGACTGCTGTAGCTTTTTCCAGACTTCTCTTATAATGTTCAAGATCCGGCTCGGGAAGATGAATGGGCGGCCCTACAGTAATATGTACCGGCGGTTTTAATGCAGCCGGAGAACCATATAACTCTGCAAACTCCCGCTGCAGGGCACGTATTTCATCCGACAGGGGCGGTTGGATCTGAATGGCTGACATGAACAAGGAGTGCATGATAATGAAATTGCTTAGGATGAAAAGTTAGCGATGATTTTTCATAAAAGGATCAGACACCATGAAGGCGTATGAATGAATCTCAATAATCTCTTCATTAAACTGGATTTTTCTATTTGAAAATAGTACAAAGACATCTCTTTTCCCGCCTGCTGGACCTCTCCCCTATCAAATTTATTTCGATAAAGTATTTCATTTTATCTTTGAAGCTATGAAGACAATAAAAGGACCCGGAATATTCATTGCCCAATTCGTAGGAGACAAAGCCCCTTTTAACAATCTGAAAAACATTTGCAACTGGGCTTCAGGATTAGGATACAAGGCCATACAATTGCCTACGCTCGACGAACGATTTATCGATTTAAAGAAGGCAGCTACCAGCAAGGATTATGCTGACGAAATTAAAGGAACCGTAGCTGAGGCCGGAATGGAAATATCCGAACTGTCAACACATCTGCAAGGTCAATTGGTGGCCGTCAACCCGGCGTATGACTTGCTGTTCGACAGCTTTGCGCCGGAAGAAGTCAGAAACAATCCCCGAGCCAGGCAGGAATGGGCTGTTCAGCAACTGAAATATGCAGCACAGGCCAGCCGTAATCTCGGACTAACGGCGCATGCCACTTTTAGCGGATCTCTGCTATGGCACACATGGCATCCATGGCCACAAAGACCGGCGGGCCTGGTGGATGAAGGTTTTACTGAGCTCGCATCCAGATGGCGCCCGATATTGGATGAATTCGACAACTGCGGTGTCAACGTTTGTTACGAAATACATCCCGGCGAGGACCTGTTTGATGGTATCACCTACGAAATGTTTCTTAGTAAAGTGAATAATCATCCGCGGGCATGCCTCCTGTACGATCCATCGCACTTTGTTTTGCAATGCCTGGATTATATTGAATACATTGATCTCTACCACGAAAGAATTAAAGCCTTTCATGTAAAAGATGCAGAGTTTCATAGCACCGGAAGGCAGGGAACCTTTGGCGGATATCAACCCTGGTTAAAACGTGCAGGCCGTTACAGATCGCCGGGCGATGGACAGGTGGACTTTAAACGCATATTTAGTAAACTGACTGAATATGGCTATGATGGATGGGCTATTCTTGAATGGGAATGCTGTATCAAAAATGCAGAAGATGGCGCGAGAGAGGGAGCACCTTTCATCAGTAATCATATCATCCGCACCACCGACAAGGCATTCGACGATTTTGCCGCTACGGTCAAGGATGAATCATTAAATAAAAAAGTACTCGGATTGCAATAATCACCCGTTTCACAATAAAAAGAAATAAAATTCCCGTTATGAAAAAAGCTATGCTACCGGTTTTAATTGTCATGATTGCAGTCGGCTGTAATTCATCCAAAAGAATGGAAAACTCACTTTCTGATAAGGAAAAACAAGAAGGCTGGAGGCTTTTGTTCGACGGAAAAACCACGCAGGGTTGGCATCTGTATGGAGAAAAGACAGCCGGCAATTTCTGGAAGGCATCAAACGGATTGCTATACCCGGATCAGGCAAACAATAAGAATTATGATAACAGCCAAAAAAAAGATCTGGTTACCGATGATGAATTCGGCGATTTTCATTTAAAGCTGGAATGGCGGATCAGCGAAAAAGGAAACAGCGGAATTATTTTCTATATCAAGGAGGATAAAAAGTATGAATCAACCTACCTTACCGGTCCTGAAATGCAAATATTGGATAATGGAACACCTACACGAGCCGGTCATCCCGATGCCCGCATTTTCACCCACCGTGCCGGCGACCTGTACGACCTTTTGCCATCCAAAGAAGCCGTTAAACCCCAGGGCGAATGGAACCTGGTAGAAATAAAAAGCGTAAAAGGTAAGCTCGATTTTTATATGAATGGAGAGCACACTTTAAGTACCCGAATGTGGAACCAGGAATGGAAAGACATGGTTGCCATCAGTAAATTCAAATACATGCCCGATTTCGGAACGTTTACTAAAGGGCGGATTGCCCTGCAATATCATGGCGATGAAGTATGGTTTCGGAATATTAAGATCAGGAAGTTATAAATGTAGTTTCGAAGACCAAACAGTTCATTGACCTAACAGGTTTTTGACATTTGTTAGGTCTGACTGGAACAAAGCCTTTTATTCCACCTACTCAAGGATGTTTAAAAAACAAAAACCTCTTATCGGCTACGCTTAAATCGTCCCATTTTTCTGCCATTAATTCAAAGGCAAAAACGCCACAGGCCGGCATCCCAGAGAAAGGCGCAATATCCAGATCCTGAATAAATTCGGTTATACCCGGATTGTGCGAAACAACAAAAATGCACCGGATATCTTCGGGTACTGATTCAATGACTTTGTAAAAACTCCCGACCGACGGTTCGTAAAGGATGTTTTCTATATGGATCTGATGTTCCTTTAAATTAGCTCCTTCTGCAAATATGCGGGCTGTACGCAGTGCCCGTGTTGCAGGACTACTATAAATCCGATCCGGTATCAGCCCCTGATCATACAGCAGGGCGGCCATCCGTGATGCATCATCTACACCCTGGGTCGTTAATTCTCTTTGGATATCCTTTCCAAAAGGAATGGACCAACTGCTGTCAGCATGTCTGACCAGAACGATCGTTTTCATAATAATGGTTGATTGGGTTTAATAACTCCGCCGGTCAATCCCTTCCATATAATTCATAAAGGCTCGGTTCACCACCCTAACGCCACCCGGTGTGGGATAATCGCCGGTAAAATACCAGTCGCCCGTATTTGTCGGACAGCATTCATGCAGGTCTTCAATCGTTTGGTATATTACCTGAACCGGGATTTTTATATCTTCGGGCGTTACCAATTTGGCCACCATGTCCGATATTTCATCAGCCGTGAAAGGTCGGTAAACTTCTTTTACGACATTTTTCGTATGAAGGCGGTTGTTCTGACTTAACCGTTTACACTCAAGATGCAATTCATTCAGATACTCCTCTCTACCGGTGACGCGTATTAACTCACGGGCAGCCCTAAACGCGATAAATTCATTCATCCGGCTCATGTCGATACCATAGCAATCCGGATATCTGATTTGCGGTGCCGAAGAAACAATAATTATTTTTTTAGGCTCAAGGCGGGATAACATGCGGATGATGCTTTCCTTGAGCGTGGTGCCTCTTACGATGGAGTCGTCAATAACCACCAGGGTATCTATTCCCTTACGCACCGTGCCGTAAGTGATATCATACACGTGCTGAACCATCTCGTTCCGGCTCTTATCTTCGGTAATGAAGGTGCGCATTTTCACGTCTTTGATAGCAATTTTTTCTATCCGAATCCGGCGGTTTATGAGCTCTGCAAGTTTCTCTTCATCGTAATCTTTTTGCCAACTCATGATGCGCTGAACCTTTATCTGATTCAGGTAATCCTCGGCGCCCTTAACCATGCCGTAAAAGGCCGTCTCTGCTGTATTAGGTATAAATGAGAATATCGTATTTTTCAGGTCGTAGTCTATCGCATCCAGCACCTTTTTACTCAGATGGTAACCCAGTGCTTTCCTTTCTTCATAAATTTTTTCATCACTTCCGCGCGAGAAATAGATCCGCTCAAAGCTGCAAGCCTTTCGCTCTTTGGGCACTGCCACTTCTGCCACTTCAAAACTACCGTCCTTCTTTGTGATTAAAGCATTACCCGGCATCAATTCTTTCACCTTATTTTCCGAAACATTGAAGGCTGTGCGTATGGCGGCTCTTTCACTGGCCGCTACAATCACTTCATCATCTACATAATAGTAAGCCGGACGAATGCCAAACGGGTCGCGGGCTACAAAACTGCTGCCATTTCCAATCAATCCACCGAATGTATATCCTCCCTCAAAAAGCGGAATGCATTGCTTAAGAATATCGGATATATCAATGTCGTCGCCATTCTCCTCAACCGCTTTATTAATAAAATAATATACAGTATCGAGCATGGCAGCCAGGTCGCTTCCGCGCGTTTCAGGTGGTCGAGAACTTTTAAGCAAATCGAACAGCTCGGTCCTGTTCAACAGGTTGAAATTCCCCGCCAGTGCCAGGTTCAATACAGGCCGGGTATGACATTTAATATAAGGATGGCACGCTTCTACTGTGTTTTTTCCTTGCGTCCCATAGCGCAAATGCCCCAGCATCAGCTCACCCAGATAGTCGATATGCCCCTTCATATAATCAGGATGCTTTTCAATATTGGCGTGATACTTTTTTACATCTTCAATCTGCGCCGATATTTGAGAAAAGATATCAGCTATGGCCTGATTTTGAATGCTGCGCAGGCGATACATGAATGGGTAGCCGGGCTTAATGTCCAACTTCACGGTTGCTATTCCGGCTCCATCCTGTCCTCTGTTGTGCTGTTTTTCCATCAGCAGATACAGCTTATTTAGTCCGTATAATACACTCCCGTATTTTTGATGATAATATTCAAAAGGCTTGCGTAGCCTGATGAAGGCCAAGCCGCATTCGTGTTGTATTGCGTCGCTCATTAATTTGTAAAAAGAGACTGCAAAATTACAGCATTTTGACTTTGTTCAGGATTTTAAAATGTTATAAATCGGTAACTTTACAAAGGAGTTGAAAGCCCTACATCCAACTTTTGGCAGTGGATTCAGCATCGTACAACCAACGGTTGATATAAGGGTTTATTTCTTCGAGGCGGACAAACCTGAAACTCAGATTATCAGCAGCCGTAAAGATGGTAATATGAGCCAGACCTGCCCGGCGATGCCAGAGGCGTTGGGTGACCGAAATGCCCTGAATCTTGTATGTTTCCATCATGGAAAGAGAGATATCCCAGGCTCCGCGCTGTACGAGGATAAAGTTTTCAGTTAAAATCAGTTTACTGTTTTTGAATGCAAAAAAAGTGTAAATGATGACCATTGCACTCCAGATGCCGAGCCACACATACAAGTAAGGAACCTCCTGAAGCCAGATGAGGGCTGCAATTGTCGGCAGGATTACAAATATAAATATAGGGGGAATCGCTTTGCGGTAATTGGGACGGATAACTGCTTGTGCCTCAGGAACTTTTCCGAAAATAAAGCCAAGCATCCGGTTTTCTTGCTCACGGGTACATCCGGGCACTTCGATATTTGCTTTATTATCCCGCTGAAAATCTGAGGAAGCTTGTTGGAAAAACAGCCGCCTGAGATTCATTTTGTTTTGCAAAAAATTAGAAACAATGCGTGCCACCTGCACTTTTTCTACATACAAAATAGTGTTCCGGGTTTTCAACAATCCGAATTGAATGTTGAAGCGATCATCTCTAAAACGGATAATATAATTGTAAAACCGGATTACTCCATTCAGGATATTAAAGAGCAGCCAAATCGTTAATAAAAAAAGAATAACAAACCAGGTATAATTAAACAGTAACCGAAACTCCATTAGTGCATTTATTTCTCCTTTCCCGTAATCCGACAGTTGTGAAAAATCAGAAAGGGTGTTGTAAATAGCTCCAAAGAAGCCAACAATCAGCGCCAGACTTTTGCCATAATTAGAGGTAGCTGCAATTTTAAAAATGGTGGAAAAACTGAGCCTGATTTTGTCACCTTCCTTGTCTTGGCCGCCTCCCGTTTCTGAAGAAAACAATTCCTGATTTTGTGGCGTCTCCTTTGCTTCTTTCTCTAACAACAAAGCCTTTAGCTGCCTCGCATCCTCCAGCTTCATGGCTTTAATTTTCACCTCGGCCTTTTCGGTACCGGCCGTATTAACTTCCACAGCATAAACCTTTAGTAGCTTCTGTAAGATATTCTGGTTGATTTCCACCTGCTGAATACGATCCAACTTAATGGCAGTAGATCGTTTGGAAAAAACACCTTCTTTGAAAATGAACTCACCGGTTACGTGATCAATGTAAAATAGAATGCGACGGAACTTTAAATACCCGTAACCCAATATCCACACTGCAATCACGGCGGCGAGAGCGATATATACGCCCTGCTCTATCACAGATCGTTTTACAATAAGCAAGAAAAAAAGCCACCAAAAATTGGTAATGATTATTTTCAACTCACCTGCAGCCTGAATAATATATCCGGCAGCGGCCTGCTGCATTGGCGTTTCAAACAATTTCTTTTCAGGTAACGGGTTCATTGTCTTATTTTTTCAAGAATCCATTCTCTTACCCGGTCTGCATCTTCTTTTTTCAAGCCGGATATGCTAATGTCGGATGAACTGCCTCCCGCCGTATATATTTTCAGCGCCGCCAATCCATACATTCTTGAAAAAACGCCTTCATAAACTGATACATGCTGTATACGATTAAATGGTATGATGGTGGTAACGATGGATAACAATCCGTGCCGGTACAGGATGTCGTGCTCCCGGATAGCCCACGATCTGCGTTCAAAAGCCTTGAGTTGCAGAGTCAGCAGCACTCCCAAAAACAAAATGGAAACGGGTAGAAACACCCTCATTAAATTCTTAAAATCCTGGATAAAAAAACCGGCAGTGTTCATTATTCCGAATACGATAATTAAAATACCGAAATTCCAGAGTATCACTTTTTTATAATTGCTTTCTATGGCTGTTGTCGGTACCGTTTCATATCGGGGAAGCTGATCCAGCCCGATGACATCATTTGTAAAATTCATTGAACAAATCAATTTTAAAACAAGTATAAATAAAAAGCGGCATTATCACCAATATATTGCGTTGCCTTTATGCAAAATATTTTTTATTCTGAAAGTGATTTACATCTGTACCTTCCGGCTCCTCTTAAAATTGGATGACCCACTGTTGTTTTTAATGAATAAAATCTGCGAGACCGAATCCGAAATTATCGGACTACCAAATTTATTTCCATAAAGAAATTATCTTTAATCCATGAGTTGGTTGATTTATGCTGAAACCTTGTACATCATAGGCGTTGTACTGTTTATCATCAAGATACTTTTCGACATTGATTCAGGTCCCAAAGCATCTGCATACATCTTACTGGTGGTTTTGTTACCCATTTTGGGAATGGTCATTTATCTTTTTTTCGGACACAATCAGCATAAGAAAAAACTCTACTCGCAAAAGATTGGCCTTGAAGAATCTCAAAGAGATTTTGTACTGAATCATCTGTATCATTTCAATGAAGAAAACATAAACCGGTTTGTAAAAAAGTATCCGCATTTTTCAGGCATGGCCAATATGGTTTTCAAAGATGTTTTGAGTCCCGTGACCGGGTTAAATGAAGTCATACTCCTGACAAATGGAGAAAAAAAGTTTCCGCAATTAATCGCTGACCTTAAGAATGCCAAACACCATATTCACTTTGAATATTACATTTATGAAAATGATGAAATCGGAAACCGGATAGCTGATTTATTGATTGAAAAAGCAAAGGAAGGTGTGGAGGTTCGGTTTGTTTATGATGATTTTGGAAGCCGGAAGATAAGAAAGGGTTTGGTAAGAAAGCTGAGAGAAAATGGAGTGGATGCCATGCCTTTTCTTAAAATAAATTTCGTACAGCTTGCCAATAGGGTTAACTATCGCAACCACCGCAAAATTGTAGTCATCGATGGCAAAATTGGTTATGTAGGAGGCATCAATGTGAGCGATAGGTACATCAATACCTCGGATGAACGCACCTTTTGGCGTGATACACATATACGGGTTGAAGGGCAGGCAGCCTGGTTCTTGCAAACCGTTTTTATGGCAGACTGGAACTTCACCTCGGGTCATAAAGTAAAAATTGACCGGAAGTATTTTAAAAATTTTGAGCCGGACGAAACGAAAGGCAGGGAATGGGTGCAGATTATTTCTGATGGTCCTGACACGCCCAATCAATCCATCCTATTTACTTATCTTCAGGCAATATTGCAGGCGCGGGAAGAAATTTTTCTTACGACCCCTTACTTCATTCCCGGACAGCAAATGATGGAGGTAATAAAGATGGCAGCCCTAAAAGGAGTGGTCGTCAAACTCATTGTTCCCAAAATTTCTGATTCGTTTATTGTCAATAAAGCATCACGTTCTAATTACGAATCATTGCTTGAGGCAGGCGTTGAAATCTGGTTATACAACAAAGGTTTCATTCATGCAAAAACGATGGTTTGTGACGGAGAACTTTCGGTGGTGGGCACGGCTAATCTTGATCATCGCAGTTTTGACCTAAATTTCGAAGTCAACGCAATAATCTATGGTGAAACGACCGGTCAAAAATTAAGGAATGAATTCATGACCGATTTATTGCATTCTGAAAAACTGATTCTTAAAGAATGGGCAAACAGGCCATTCTGGAGAAAGCTGACTGAAAGGCTCGTGCGGCTGGTCTCGCCTCTTTTTTAGATTACCGCTTATCTATTCATTATTGGTATAACTGAGACATTCATTCAATATGCAAACGAGATCCCAAACATTTCTCTTCGTTTAAAATCAACTTCTCTAATAACGAAAAGAAATGCTTAAAAGAAAATCCCCATGAACTAATGGATGAACCATCTTTTCACAGGGATCAAAATATATGCTGGCTTAATCTTATTGAATCACGCCGCAGCCAATTCTGTTGCCGGCATTACCGGTGGGCTGACTTACATAATCATCTACCCCACCATGTACGATAACAGCTTTGCCCAAAATATTTTTAGTAGTGTCGCTGCCACCTATTTGCCATAAGTCCGTGGTCATTTCGAGGGAGCCATTTCCATCTGCATCAAGTTTTACATTACCGATATCCCCTCTATGGAAAGGGGCTGTTCCCCATTTGCCATGGTCTTCGTTTGTCGGATTCCAGTGTCCGTGCGAGGCCATGCCTGAATCGCCACAATCGCCATGCTCATGCAGATGCACAGCTACTTCTTTGTTGGCTCTAGCGGGAATGTTAAGGGTGAGTTGCAATTTTACCTGACCATCGCTTTGGGTGGTAAAAGTAGCTTTGCCTGTAACAACCGTGTCGGCATAGGTGCCGCTGATGTTGGCCACAGCTTCTTGACGGGCATTATCGGCAGCGCTATTTGTAGTTTCTGTAGTGTTTGTGCTATCAGAATCATTCGTGGCATCGTTACCTTCGCCTGAGCCGCAGGAAACCATAATGCCTCCAAGCAGAAAGATACCTAAAGCCAGTTTGTAAAATTGAAATGTCGTTCTCATTTAGTAATATTTAAGTGGTTAAGAATAAAATACTTGCATCAAAAATTACTCCAAAAGTAGCAAAACCAAAATAAATGATTTTGATTCAACTATTTAAACCACACCGTTTTATCTGATTATAAGCCAGCAACTTCAGATCCATGCGGATTCCTATGTTTATAGAAATCGACGGAAAACCAAACATGAATCCTACTGACTCATATATCGTTTTGAATGCTTTCTGGCTTTTTTTTCGAACCGGTCTTCTACGAAGATTAATTGGCGATGTTTTCAATTAACCATCCACGAAGGAAGTAATATCTCATCCTTTCAAAGCCCATATTCTACTATAAACCGAAGCAATCAAAATCCATTTACGCCAAGGCTTATTTGGATTATTTACCTTTATCAAAAATTTTATCATGTTTTCATCTGATTTACCCATAGCCATCGGTTCTGATCATGCCGGTTTTGAGCTTAAAGAATCAATCATTTCATTTCTCGATGGCAAGAAAGCCGTTTACAAAGATTTTGGAACCTATTCGGCCGACTCGGTCGATTACCCTGATTTTGCACATCCCGTAGCATCCGAAGTGGAAGAAGGGAAAGCCGCGTTTGGCATCCTTATTTGTGGCAGTGCCAATGGCGTAGCTATGGCGGCCAACAAACACGCAGGCATAAGAGCAGCCGTTTGCTGGGGCCAGGAATTAGCTGAACTGGCACGGAAGCACAACAACGCAAACATCATTTGCCTTCCTGCCCGGTTTATCCGCGAAGATGACGCCGAAAGGATGGTTGACACTTTTATGCGCACCGAATTTGAAGGTGGTCGTCACGCAAACCGTGTAGATAAGATAGCGTCGAATTCCTGAAATTTTACAAGTGGTAGCATTTAGCTGGGTTTTATTGCTATTTTCGCGCGACAAAAAAATTTGATATGAGAAAATTATTCTTGCTTGCAACTTTATTTTTTGTTGCATCCTTCTCCGGCATAGCACAAACCAAC
>JBIQMB010000053.1:0-11033 GCA_044463745.1 Chitinophagaceae bacterium
CTTGTCAGTAATACCCGCTACCACTCCTTCTTTCTTCGGATCAGCAAAGTAGTACACAACCGATCGTACGTTGCCAGTGGTATTCCAGATCAATTTTCCATTTTCTATTTTCACATTTGACGGCTCTGCAGGTGGTGCCGAAATCTTTCGGCCAGCAAACGGAATGACAGAGGGATTTTTGTACAAATCCGCGAGTTTGTTGGTTATCCCGATTTTGTTCAGGTTAATATACTGCGCGCTGTACATCAGGTTTCCCTGCACTTTTTTATTCCTCCTTGTCATATCAAATTGCTTTTGCAATTCTTCTGTCGTCTGAAATGGAGCAGGCGATACTCCGTCTCCGAATTTGTAAAGCGCATGACCTACCATCAGTACGGCATCATAATTATATTGCGACCACCAGTTCAAACGACCTTGAAAATCATTGTACTGATTACCTATCTCCTGGTAAAGTTGCGGGATCACGATATCCAGCCATCCTTCCTGACACCATTTTTTCACATCTGCGTACAATGTATTCAAATTGTAATCGGGATTGGGAGAGGGTGAAACCGAAAATACAACATTGGGCCGGGTAGCCACTATCACATCATGAACCGCTTTGATAGCCTTGTTTACATTATCTCTTCTAAAGTCTGCTTTACTTGAAAATCCGGCACCATACTTCTGATAGTCCGCATCATCCGGCACCATCTGTCCGGCAGAAGAAGGGTCAGGATAAAAGTAATCATCAAAGTGAATTCCATCTACGTTATATTTCGTAATTACGTCTTTCACGATATCCGAAAGTCTTTGACGCACTTCGGGCACCGCCGGATTATAGATCTGAATTTTCTCATGGCTCACCACCCATTCCGGTTTTACAGAAGGATGTAGTGCAGGATAAGAAGCCCCACCATTAGCTCTTGTGGCTATCCGGTAAGGGTTCATCCAGGCATGAAACTCCAACCCCCTGGCATGCGCTTCGTCAATCATAAACTTCAGCACATCATAACCCGGATCTAACCCGCGCGTACCTGTGATGGATACACTCCAGGGTTCGTAAGGGGAGTTATAATAAGCATCGCCCATTCCTTTAACCTGAACAAAAACAGCATTGATATTCATCTGCCTGAACTTATCCAAATAATCGGTATAAAATTTTTTCTGGGTAGCCACATCATATTTGGTTTGTGGCCAATCTAATCCCCATACCGTGGCAATCCACACTCCACGCATCTCTTTCTTTGGATAAACAAACTCAGGCTTTTCTTCCGGTGGTTTCGGAGGTTCGGGATTATCAGGACTACTCTTTTTACAAGCATTTATTAAAAGAGCAAATGCTGTAATAAAGAGAATGAAATATTTTTTATTCATGCTTAATTTTAATTTTCATAAGGTACGGAAGCCACCGGCTTCAAAAGAAAAACGGGCTATCAATCATCTAATGTTTTTACAGGGAAATCAACAATCACAAAGCCTGCATCGGCCGAGGCTGTATAGATAGTAAGCGTTTTATCTTTACCATCCGCATCCTTTGTCACATGCCATCCTGTTTGGGTGGATGGCGATGCATTAGCAGGCCCTAATAATGAATATTGAAAAACGGGTGATTTGTCTGCACGTTGCTCAAAAAGTTGCAACGCCTCCGTGGTGCTGCTTCCTTTTGTGATATCGTAAATATTGAGCACGACCGGGTCAGAACCGGAACGCGCCGCTGTGGTAAGTATTAAATAGCGCTCGTTATTAAAGTTAATCACGCGCGCATCAGAGCCACGCAGCGGTACGGCATTATTGGGCAAGGCGTAGGAGATTACAGCCGATTCGTTGGCCACCCGAATGGGAGCATCATATCCGGTGTATATGTAATCTCCGGTATTGCCCACCCTGTTAAACGACATGCAGTAAGAAGAGCCGCTGGCATTGGGAAGTACCACAGGATCGGAAATCGTTGTGTAACCGGTAACCGTAAACCTAAGAATACTTTTTACTGCATTATCGCCAAAATATATAAATCCATTCCCCTCACCATCCAGATTCACCGACATGTTATCACCATGGCGTGCGCCGGCGTCGGGGATGCTTACCGGGTCAGTGCTTAATATTAAATCAGGTTCTTCCTCCGGATTTGTCCAATGATAAATTTTCATTCCATACAAGCCGGAAAGATTGGCGATATAGGTGTGCCCATTGATTTGCGCACCTACGTTGACCGGAAAAGTTCCGCCCGACACACCTGTCAGATTTAATGGAATGGGTTTGATTTCATTATTTTTCAAATCACTCACTTTCAGAAGGTGTGATCCCTGGGCAGCCCGGGTAACAATGAGTACATGTTCGCCGTCAAAACCGCTGCCTCTTGTTAGCAATGAAACAAAGGTTGGATAGATGGGATTTCCCAGTTCATTATTGGTGTTGTCATAAATCTTTGGTTTATTAAAATCGGCACCATAAACCGGAATCATCAGCCGCAACGTAGCCAAATATTCGCGGAATCGTTTGTTGTTGACCAGTTTCAAAACAATCGTTTTGGAAGACTCACCTTCATTGTACGATACACTGTAATTTTCTTTTTCCAGTTTCGCTCCATCTGAAGCCGTTATGTCAAATTCCAACTTCGAAAAATCAGTGAGGGTGTCAAGTCTTGGAAAAGAAATGGTTTTGTTTGTTTCATCAATTGTTCCTACTACCACCTCATTTCCATTAGCTCCTGCATTGGTTATTTTTATCGATTTCAACACCACCTCATCGGGCGATTCTACATTCTTCGGAAAATCTTTCTGACAGGAAAAAATAATTACCATAACTGCCAGTGGAAGCAATAAATAGTATTTAAATGACTTTATTTCCATTGTTCTGTTATTTTCTATTAAATATCTTGTTTCGGTTTAATTCTGCGGCCAGCCTTCGGTTTGCGCCAGCTCGTATCCTTTGCTTTTATAGTCATCAATCTGCACTTTGCCTACCGGCGACAAATAGGGATTCACATTTGGAATGTTCAGGAAAGGCAATCTGCCATTTGTATTTGTACCGCGATAGAATCCATTGAGCAAAGCTCCGTTTGAGCCATCATACACCACAATGCTTCCATCTTTTTTTACTACTGAAATCTGGCCTTTCTTCGCTGAGGTTAGCTCCCCCGGAAGTTCGGCCTGAAAATTCACCCAACCTCCCGACAACAAATCTTCATTTTCGTCTGTATCCATATGATCCAGTTTTTTCCATCTACGTAAGTCTTCGTATCTGCCGTATTCGAATGCGAATTCCATTCTTCTTTCTCTTCTGATTTCCCACAATAACGGAGTAACATCCGCATCGCGCTCAGGATCATCAGGCAATGCATTGAGCTGCATGGCTGCCGTTTTCTGTACTCCTTTATTTATTGCTGCCGGAGCAAGTGGCCTGTCTCTGATTACATTCACCGAGCGATTCAGGTCATCCTGGGTTACCGATCCTGCACCCAGGGTTGAGAGTTCTGCTTTGGCTTCTATCCAGTTAAGCAAGGCTTCGGAATACCGGAAAACAGGGTAATCGATATAATTCTTGTTGCTGGTAAACTCCTCAGGCACTCGATTCTCAGCCTCAAATACTTCCACAGCTTTTCGCGGAAGAAACTTATTAATGTACCAGTAAGATGCCCGGTTTTTATTCAGGGGCTTATCGTAAAAAGTGGCCTCCAGCCTTGAATCTCTTGTTTGTATCATCTGCGATAAAGTGAAGTCGTCTGCATCATCTACCGAAGAGTTTTTCCAATCCTTTCCATCCACACAGATAAACGATTTGATCAAGGATGTAGTTGGCCCAAATGCAACAGATTCTACCAGGTTATTGTATGATGCTACGGAGTGCAGAATATTAGCCGAAGGATCATAGTGTCTGTAAAACACCACATCTCTGTTTCCGGCCAGTGTATTGGATGTAAAGAGCGTTCTGAAATCAGTAGAGATTGAAAACCGGCCGCTCTGCATCAATAATTCAGCGGCTTCCCTGGCCAGATCAAAGAACTTTTTGGCCCTTTCATTATTTTGATAATAATACTTCTGCCACGAACCTTCATTCAATGCTTCGCGCGATACAAAGCCGGCCACTACATATCGGTTCACATACAAATCCCCGTCGTTGGTTCTGACATTTTCCAGTGCAAATTTAAAATCATCATAAACAGCGTCCATCACATCATTGCGCGGCGTACGTGGTTTATACAGATCATCCTTATCCACGTCACTTACCACATGATCATAGTAAGGTATATCCCCATACCGCCTTACAATACTGGCATATTCCATTCCTCTGAAAAACCTGCCGATACCCATCCAGTGGTCAAAGGCTTCTTTCTCCAAAATGTTTTTCATCCGGGTATCCAACCGGTCTATTAATATATTAATGGAGCGCACCAGACTGTAAGACCAGATTCCGCTGTTGGGAACCGCCCTGCCAAAATTGCCCTGGTTACCCATCAAAAACACATCGTCGCTAAACTGATAGCCCATTAGCGCAGCACCCGCCCCGTCGAAAGACAAGCCATAACCGGGGAAAAAACTCGGATAGTACTTGTTTACATAAAGCCTGACATTGGTTTCGCTTATCCATGCCGTTTCATCATCAGCCTGAGTTAGCTGCGGACGATCCACAAATTTTTTGCATCCGCCAATTACCAAAAACAGACTTGCTACGAAGAATAATTTTATATATCTCATGATAAGAACAGTTTATTTTTTACAAAGAAATGTTTAGCCCCAGGGATGCTATTTTGAAAGCAGGATTTCCCGTACCTGTACGCCCCAGATTGTAATTGCCCGCCAGCATAGAATATCCGGATATGGCTTCAGGGTCAATGGGCAATCCGCGGAGCTTATCAAAGGTGATCATGTTCTCTAATGACAGATATACGCGTGCCTGTTTTAAACGAACCTTATTCAGTACTTCGGGTGAGAAATTGTATCCAACTGTTATATTCTTAATTCTGAAATAAGCCATATTGAGCAGATACCGTGTCTGTGGCACCATCACAAAACCTGAATTAGCTCCGTTCAGATTCCACGCTCTTGGATAGAAAGCATCCGTTCTGTCTTCGCGCCAGTAATTACCGGCTATTGCCTGCGGCATGGCTCCCTCTTTGGCAAAATATCCGGGTATAGCCAATTGCCCTGATCCCCAGATAGCCCGGCGACCGACGCCCTGCCCTATCACCGACAAATCAAATCCTTTAAAATCAAAAGCCAGTCGCATGCCATACTCATAGCGTGGCAGCGAGTTTCCTATTACTACTCTATCGCCGGGATCACCAAAGGTTCCTTTGCCCGCGGTTATGTATCCGTCGCCATCCACATCCACAAACTTTATGTCGCCGGGGCTTATCAGCAGTATCTGATTACCATCTTCAAAATTGGTTTGATAAACCGGATTATTTCCGGCCAGCATATTCGTCTTTTTGCTATTTCCCTGCCATACAATGACCGTTTGCACAAAGTTGCCGTGGTCGTCGTACACAAAATCATCTTTCTGATAAAGACGGTCTGTTACATAACCGTAAATGTCGCCGTATCTTTTACCGGTGGTCCATGTGTTATCTATTGATCTGTTTTCCCAGGCCGTATTCCAGTCGGGCCCTTTGGTGATGTCTGTTACAGCATCCGAAATATTAGCAGTCAGATTCATGCCCAGCCCATTTTCGAACCGGTGATTAAAATCGAGTGCGAGCTCCCATCCGGTGGTTTTCAGGTTTCCGTAGTTGCCTTTGGGCGCACCTGCACCGTAGGTAGCCGGCAATGCTTCACCCGGAATAATCATGTTCAGTGTTTTTCTTTCAAACCAATCGAAAGTGACGCCGAATTTATTATCCAAAAATCTCAGATCGGCTCCCAGATTCAGGGTTACGATATCCTGCCACAAAATTCTATCAGAAACAGCTACAGGTGTACCGAGATAAAAGAGCTGGTCGTTGGCACTGTTAAGCCAGGAAGTTTTCTCACCCGAAACCATAGTGGGTACATACAGGGTATTGGAAACAGACTGATCTCCGATAGATCCCCATGAACCCCTGAACTTGGCAAAACTTAAGATATGCCCTGTTGGCTCCATGAATTTTTCTTTTGACAGAACCCATCCTGCGGAGAAGGAGGGATACCACTTCCACCGTAGGCGCTCGGGAAAGGGTGACGCACCATCATACCGAAGGTTTGTTTCTACAAGATATTTATCATCAAAAGCATAATTTATTCTGCCGAAAAATCCGGCCTGTGAATCCCAATATCGGTTACCATCTGATTCCTGCCTTCCTACACCGAATTTAAACTGCGGATTATCATTATCTATCAGCTCGTAGCGTGTAGCCGAAGAACTCACCCATTTTCTGCCCACAATATTGGAACCAACCATGAACTTAAATCTATTCAGGTTGTTCAGATTATAATTGTAAGTAGAATACACATTTACCGTATGTCTTTGCTGTTCAAACTCGCTGCGGGTAATGTAACTGGATGTTACCGGCACATAGTTGACTAATGGGAACCTGTAGGCAGGCATACCACCTGTGCTTACTTCATTTCCTTGTTCATCCACATACACCTGATTCCCTTCTTCGTCTTTATAAGAAACGGGGGTGTACCAGGGTTCACGCGCCGATAGTGAAGGAAGCGAACTTTCGAATGGTTCATTTCTTACATCGTAAGTGTAATCTGCCACTACATTCCAGTTTCTGGTCAGGTCGATGGTAGTTCCAAAAGTGAGGTTGGTGTATTTGTATCCGCGCGTAGCCGTGTGTGAATTCTTGGCATCCCAATATGGATCGCGAAGCTCCTCACCCAATTCTTTTACACCCGTAGGAAATAAACGGCTCCATCTGTAAAGATACAGCCAGGGATCAGCCGCAAACCCGGCCGTGTTGGTCGAATTCGGATACCGTTTGGTACGGTCGGAGTACAGCATACCACCACGCACGGTAATGAAATCTGTGACCTTGGTGGAGAGATTCAGACTTGCTGTAAAACGTTTGAAATCATCATGCTGCGCCGGCTTCATCATTCCCTGCTGGCCCAGATATCCAAAACTGGCGTTATAACTGGTTCGGTTCGATTTTCCGTTAAGACTGATATTATGATTCTGCGAAAAAGCAAGATCCCTCACCATCACTTCTATCGGATCGTAAATACGATAACCAAATTTATCCGTTCCGTCAAAAAACCAGTCGCGACCGTAAAGTACCGGATCCGTTGCCTTCACCGTTCCTCCATAAAGCTCCTGCCACTCTCTTATCTTTTCCATGCTCTCATCGTTCACCCGCCAGAAGCCTCCTGCCGGTCCGCTCGCCTTCATATTTTTATGCGCATCAAGGGTGTATTGCAAACCGTCAACACCTGCCATTTCTAATTTTTTGAATGGTGTTTGCCACGAAAAGTTATTGGAATAAGTGAGGCGGTTTCCTTCTATACTCGCGCCTTTTCTGGTGGTAATAAGGATCACGCCAAAAGCAGCCTTCGAGCCATAAATAGAACTTGAAGCCGCATCTTTAAGTACGGTTATCGACTCTATATCATTGGGGTTTACCATTTGAATGCTCGGGATTTCAACATTATCAACCAACACCAGCGGAGCACTGGAGCCTTCAATCGATCCCACAAAACCACGGATGCGCATCAACGGATCAGACCCCACTTCTCCGCTTGGGATACGGACTGAAAGCCCGGGAACTAATCCCTGAAGTCCGCGTCCCACGTCAGCAATAGGTCTGCTTTCCAGCTCCTTCATATTTACGTTTGATACGGCACCAGTCAGATTTCCCTTGGTCTGCGTTCCGTACCCCACGATAACAACTTCATTTAGTTTATCGGTTTTTTGTTCCAACCTTATATTTATTACCGTTCGTCCTGCCAATGATATTTCTCTGGTTTCATATCCAACCATTGAAAAGATAAGGCTGCCCACATCATCGTTAACGGTGATGGAATAATTACCTGCATTATCCGTAGCGGTACCTGCAGCGCTGCCCTTAGCACTAATAGAAACACCGGCTAAGGGCATGCCGTTATCATCAGTAACTTTCCCGGAGATTACTTTCTGAACCGGGCTTTGCTGCAGATCATCCTTCAGCCCTACTTGTACATTCTTAAGTGGCTTTATTACCAAAGTATTTTGAATAATTTCGTATCCGAAAGGTCGTTTGTCTAATACCTTATTTAAAGCTTCTACGACAGTGGCATTTTTTAATGAAACATTGACCCGTCCTGCATCTTTCAGCATTTTTGAATCATAAACCAGATCAAGTTCTGCCTGCTTACTTATTTCAAGCAAGGCATGTTCTATGTCGGAGTTCTTGAGTTTCAGGTTAATATTTTGTCCCAGAAGAGGTGTATACGCCTGAACTGATGTTATAAATAGAAAAATCAGGATTGTTTTCATAAGAAGTATCTTTAAATAAAAGAGAATACTTTCCTTTCCAAGCAGAATTTTCATAAATTTGATAACAGTTAAAGGTTTAAAAAATAGTCGAAACGTTGTTTTAAGCTTTTTACTCCGGAGGCTGGAACGCTGGAACGTTTCGGCCTCCTTTCTTTAATTTTTATACACTACAATTTTTCTTTGGTTTATCTCAAACTTCACGGACTGTGTCAATTCTATCAGCGACAAAATCTCGGCGATGTTTTTCCGCCTCGACATTCTCACTGTAAAATTTTTATCCACCCAATCCACACCCTGCTGATACTGTACATCGGCGTCATACCATCGGGCAAGTGATGCCATGATGTCCTGTATATTCCGGTCTTTAAAAATGAAATAATTATTCTTCCATGCTATCTCCGACTCAGTGTCAAAATCACGTATCTTGATTCCGCCGTCTTCATAAAATCCCTTCTCACCCGGAACAAGCATTGCCATATTTCCTTCTTTTCCTTTCATCCTTACTGATCCCTCAAGCAGGGCTATTGAAATAAACTTATCCTCACCGTAAGCCGATAAATTAAATTTAGTGCCCAATACATCTACATCCACTCCCGAAGTGTTTACAGTAAAAGGTTTGGAGGCATCGTGCGCCACTTCAAAATAAACCTCACCGGTGGCACTTACGCGGCGCTCTTTATCGGAGAATTTCTTTGGAAAAGTGAGTGAGCTTTCAGCATTCAACCAAACACCGGTACCATCGGGAAGGGTTATCTGAAAAGTACCGCCCACCGGGGTTTTGAGTGTGTTCCATGCACTTTCCTCAGCCGTAGCGTCATTAGCATAAATGTAATGAATGTTGCCATCGGCGGTCTTTTTAATGATGGCACCTGCTCTGGAAAGCTCTTCTCCTTTTTTTATGGATGCCAAATCGATGACCGTTCCGTCGCTCAATTCGAGCGAAGCGATATCGGTACCAGGACTCAGAAACGTTTTCTCTCCGGACGTAGTTGCCGTTTCATTTATTTGCGGTGATTTTGAAAAGGGTATCATAAATACTGCCAGCCCAACCAACAATAAAATTGCTGCTGCGTATGGAACCCAATTTCTGAGGTGCCGAATCCTTCCGTGGTTTTCAGGCCTCATAAATCTGTTGGTACCTGATATAATTCTTTCCTTTACTTCTTCCTTGTCGCCCAGTTCCTGATCGTTCCATTCCGTAGAAGAAAACGAGTCGTAAAGGTGCCGGTTCACCACCTGCTCTTCATTTGGAGAGGCAGTGCCTGACAAAATCTTTTTAATAAGATGAATGATGTTACTCTTCGCCAATTTTTAAATCGCTTTTATAAATAGAAGAGTCATTAAATGGGGCTATCCCCTAAAAGAAATAAAAAATAATCAGAAAAAAATGGAATAAAGGATCTTGGCTATACCGGTTCTGATTCTGCGTAAGGCAATGGTGAGCTGGTTTTCGACCGTTTTGGTTGATATATTTAGTTGTGCAGCTATTTCTTTGTGAGACAGTTGTTGATTGCGGCTGAGATGGTAAACATGCTGACAACGTTCAGGAAGATCCTGCACAATTTTCTCAACACTTTCCATCAGCTCATCAAATTCAAGTTGGTTTTGTGGATTGTATTTTTCACTGCACGTAAGCATTTGCGCTTCTTCTTCATTGGCAAATGCCATTTGTTTTTTCACCTCCCGATACACCTCATACCGAACACTTGCAAAGAGATAGGCCTTCAGCGACCATGTAAAATTCAAAGATTTTCGGCGATCCCAGAGTCTGATAAAGAGTTCTTGCACAATATCCTCACACAGTGGTAAATCATCTAGCGTATGAGCCGCCATTTTGTACAATGGTTCCCAGTACCGCAGAATGATCTGTTGCAATGCTTTTTCGTTTCCTTCTCTTAAAAGCACACACAGTTTATCGTCTGATATATCAACTGAATTCATATACAGCCAGATTCCTTATCCGTGATGAGGTAATTAAAAGTTTATGCTATTCCGGAAATGAAGTTAGGAAAATTATAAGATTCTTCCAAAGTAAAGTCTATTGAGGCCGAAATAGCTAAGACGTATGAGCAGGTTTCTTGCAGCGTTTATTTCAGTTATGAAATAGGGAAGGGTTATCGAAATTTTTCATCGCAGAGAAGGGAGAGCGCAGTGGATTCGCAGAGTGAAATACTTTGTGATTCTTGGCGTCTTCGTGGCTTGGTGGTTTTTTCAACGCAGAGAAGAGAAGAACGCAGTGGCTTCGCAGAGTAATACTTTGGGATTCTATGTGTCT
The DNA here is from genome assembly GCA_044463745.1 of Chitinophagaceae bacterium. Lineage (GTDB taxonomy): Bacteria > Bacteroidota > Bacteroidia > Chitinophagales > Chitinophagaceae > Ginsengibacter. The sequence goes on from JBIQMB010000053.1 coordinate 10,652, forward strand.
TCCTGCCTTGGTGGCTTTGCCAACGCAAAGAAGGGAGAACGCTGTGACTTGGCAAATTAAAATTCTTTGAGATTCTTTGCGCCTTGATATCTTCGTGGCTTTCGCATCGCAGAGAAGGGAGAGCGCAGTGGATTCGCAGAGTGAAATCTTTTGTGATTCTTTGCGCCTTGGTGCCTTGGTGGCTTTCCCAACGCAGAGAAGAGAAGAACGCAGTGGATTCGCAAAGTGAAATCCTTTATGATACTTTGCGCCTTCGTGGCTTTTTCAATAGCCCAAAAGCCATTACCTCCTACCCAATCGCAGAAACCAGGTATTCATTCGCACGCTCCGCAGCTTCAATATTTTCAAATGAAGAAAGAATATCAGCCTTGCCCTTCATCAC
>JBIQMB010000054.1:0-10865 GCA_044463745.1 Chitinophagaceae bacterium
CAGGTTTGTCAAACGGGACCTTGTATGCTCAATGGCAGCGATGACATCCTGGCTTACATCCAGCAAAAATTAAACATTAAGGTTGGTGAAACCACAGCCGACGGGCTTTTTACCCTGCAGGCCGTGGAATGTTTGGGAGCTTGTGGTTATGCACCCATGATGCAATTGGGTAAAACTTATCAGGAGCATCTGACCAAAGAAAAAGTGGATCAGATAATCGCAGATTGTGTTAGCAAAGCCGAAAAAAATAACTGATCATGGCAAAGAAATTATTATTAGATAAGGTACACATTGAGGGCATTCGGCATATTGATGTTTATCGCCGTGAAGGAGGATACCGGGCACTGGAAAAAGCTTTGAAGATGAGCCCTGATTCGATTGTGGAAGAAGTAAAAGTCAGCGGATTAAGAGGAAGGGGAGGAGCAGGATTTCCGACCGGAATGAAATGGAGTTTTTTGGCCAAACCGGAGGGGGTGCCAAGGTATCTGGTTTGCAATGCCGACGAGAGCGAGCCGGGCACTTTCAAAGACAGGTATCTGATGGAATTTATTCCGCATCTGCTGATTGAAGGAATGATCATTTCCTCCTTTGCACTGGGAAGCAATCGATCCTATATCTATATCCGTGGAGAGTACGACTGGGTTTGCGATATTTTAGATCAGGCCATAGCCGAGGCCCGTCAGCACGGATTCTTAGGTAAAAATATTCTGGGTAGCGGATTTGATTGTGAAGTATATACACATAGGGGAGCCGGAGCATACATTTGTGGGGAGGAGACAGCACTGTTGGAGAGTTTGGAAGGGAAGCGGGGATTACCAAGAATCAAACCTCCTTTCCCGGCGGTGAAGGGTTTGTGGGGTTGCCCAACTGTGGTAAATAATGTGGAAACCATTGCTACTGTTGTACCCATTATCAATATTACAGGATCAGAATTTGCCAAAATAGGGGTTGGAAGGTCAACCGGCACAAAACTCATTTCGGCTTGTGGCAACATTAATAAACCCGGTGTATATGAAATAGAAATGACGCTTTCGGTAGAAGAATTTTTATACAGCGATGAATATTGCGGTGGCATTCCCAATGGAAAAAGATTGAAAGCCTGCATTCCGGGTGGCTCTTCCGTTCCCATTGTGCCAGCCAATTTACTGCTTAAAACGGCCAAGGGCGAAACCCGCTACATGAACTACGAAAGCCTTTCTGATGGCGGCTTTGAAACCGGTACCATGATGGGTAGTGGCGGATTTATAGTGCTGGATGAAGACCAATGTATTGTAAAACACACCCTGTACTTATCGCGCTTTTATCATCACGAAAGTTGCGGCCAATGTTCGCCATGCCGCGAAGGAACCGGTTGGTTGGAAAAGATTTTTTGGAAGCTGGAAAATGGCAAGGGCGAGATGAAGGATATCGATTTATTGTGGGATGTACAGCGCCGAATTGAAGGAAATACCATTTGTCCGCTCGGTGATGCGGCGGCCTGGCCGGTAGCTGCGGCCATCAGGCATTTCAGGGATGAATTTGAGTGGCATGTAACGCATAGAGATGAGTGCCTGACAAGAAATTACGGCCTGGCAAATTATGCTGATGAGATTCAGGTAAATTTGTAAAAAAAATAATGAACAGAATTAACTCCATACAAATACAAAACTTCAAGTCTATCAAGGACATGAAACTTGAGGACTGCAGGAGGGTTAATGTTTTCATTGGTTACCCCAATGTGGGCAAGAGTAATATTCTGGAGGCAATGAGTATGCTGGGATATTTATCAAAGGAAAACCGGCACACAGGATTAAAGGAACTTGTGAGATTAGAAAGATTGAGTCAGCTATTTAATTTCAATAATGTAAAAGAGCCGGTCTCTATTACTTTCAACAATGATTTTTCGCTTTCTGTCGCCTACAAAAATGAAAAGAGAGTTGATCTTTCACTTGAAGATGGAAAGAAACTAAAACCTTATAATTTTCATTTTTTGAATCTAAAAGCAGGTAAGGAGGGCTTAGCAAATGGTTCTAAGACCGGTACTGAAGATTTCAAGAATAGGTTTCCTGCGTTGCAAAATCTTATAGTAAAACCTTACAAGTTCTCTGATGATAAGGTATTCACTGAAAACTTCTCAGCCCTAAGTTTAAAAGTACCTTACGGTAAAAACTTATTTGAGCTAATCGTAAATAATGCTAATATACAAGATGAATTTCGCAAACTACTGAAGCCCTATAACCTTCAATTGGTTATAGATCGTTCAGAAAATGATGTAAAAATTTCGCCCGCTATTCAGAATGGAATAATCAATACTATTCCAATCTCATTAATGGCTGAAACGTTAATAAGGCTTATTTTTTTCATAACTGCAATTGAAACAAATTGGGAAACCGTGCTATTGTTTGAAGAGCCGGAATCTCATATGTTTCCGCCTTATGTTACAAATTTTACATCGAAAATTATCTATGATAAAAATGGTAATCAATATTTTATTGCAACACACAGCCCTTTCGTTTTAATTGATTTTATAGAAAATATGACTGCTGATGATTTGGCGATATACGCAGTTGGTTTAGAAAACAGTGAAACGAAAGTACGTAAGTTGACTGAGGGAGAGATTTCGGATGTTTCAGAGTATGGTATAGACTTGTTTTTTAATTTAGAGAATTATATATGAAGTGGGATTATGCTATAATCCCTGAATGCTATGGGGATACTTTGCTGGTTGAAACTTTGTTGCCGCCGGATAATGGATATAACCACCAAAAAGGTTGCAACCAGGTTGCAAGAGTTATGACTGGCAGATTCAAAGATCGGTTTGCAGTTGGTATCATTGATAAAGACAAAAGAGCTGTTAAGTATCTGGAAGAATTTGAAATGATTGATAAGGTTAAAGATTCACTCTTTTTGTTTAAACATAGACGTAGGTCACATTTTTTTATTCAGATTCAACCCGGTCTTGAAGCCTGGATTTTAAAAATATGCAATGAGGAAAAGATTGAATTAGATGCTTTGGGAAATACGGTCGATGAGATAACCGAATATACGAAGGTTAATATGAGGAAAAAGAATCCGGATATCGAATTAAAAAAACTTTTTACTGAGATTGGTCGTAAAAAAGAAAATCAAAAAGTAAAAAAACTCATCGGGTGGCTAACGTTATTGAAAGAAAAAACTATCAGGTTGACCTAAATGATTTAAAAAATGTCGGAAACTAAATTGATAAAAGTCACCATTGACGGATATACTACTGAGGTGCCGGAAGGGACAACCATCCTGGATGCTGCCCGCAAAATAGGTGCTGAAGTAGCTCCACCGGCGATGTGCTATTACAGTAAGCTGGAAGGCAGCGGCGGTAAATGCCGTACCTGCTTAGTAGAAGTAGCTGCCGGTTCTGAAAAAGATCCAAGGCCGATGCCTAAACTGGTTGCAAGCTGCCGAACCACAGTAATGGATGGGATGATCGTAAAAAATACCAGCAGCGCCAGGGTGTTGGATGCCCGCAAAGGAGTGGTAGAATTTCTGCTTATTAACCATCCGCTCGATTGTCCGGTTTGTGATCAGGCCGGTGAGTGCCATCTGCAGGATTTGAGCTATGCACACGGTGATGTTGGTACACGCTATGAATTTAAAAGAAGAACCTTTGTGCGTGAAGATATCGGCCCGTATATCCAACTTCACATGACGCGCTGCATCCTATGCTACCGTTGCGTAATGGTGGCCAATCAACTTACAGATAACCGTGTACATGGTATTATGGAGAGAGGTGACCGATCAGAAATTTCAACCTATATCTCACAAGCTATCGATAACGATTTCAGTGGTAATATGATTGATGTTTGTCCGGTAGGTGCGCTTACCGACAGAACATTTCGCTTCAAAAACAGGGTTTGGTTTTTAAAACCGATGGATGCCCACCGCGATTGCGATAAGTGTTGTGGCAAAGTAACCTTGTGGAATAGAGGCGACGAAGTTTATCGTATCACTTCCAGAAAAGACCCGTGGGGTGAGGTGCAAACGATCGACGGAAAGCCGGCATGGATATGCAACACCTGCCGCTTCGAAAAGAAGAAAACCTCAGACTGGGTGATCGAAGGGCCAACGAAGATTGCAAGGCATTCAGTTATTTCTTCCAATCATTACGAAGTAAAAGAAATTCCTGAAGATCCGCTGGAGAAATTACTCAGGGGAAGGGATCCGATGTTCTTAATGGATATTAAGAAACAAAGCGAAGTAAATCAGCAGTCGATCGACCTGAGTTTATTGCCCGGACCAGCAACCTCTACAACCTTTGTAGAGAAAAACGAAAAAAAAGAAATAGAACAGGCCGACAAAGAAAGGTTAGCCATCAATGACCATAAGAAAGTATTTTAATTAAAGAAAGACTGTATGAGTTTGTCTCCAATGCTGCTGCAGATTATAAGTATGGGAATGATTATTGAAAAACTGGTATTGATTGTGGTGGTGGTATCCGTATCCTTGCTGGTGGCCATGTACTCTACCTATTTTGAAAGGAAGGTAGCCGCTTTTATTCAGGATCGTCGGGGACCCAACCGGGCGGGCCCTTTTGGTTTGCTACAGCCACTTGCCGATGGTGTAAAGTTGTTTTTCAAAGAAGAAATTGTACCTGACTTCTCTTCCCGGTTTCTCTTTATTCTTGGCCCCTGCCTGGCTATGATCACTGCTATTATGGTAAGTGCCGTCATTCCATGGGGTGACACCGTGCATTTATTTGGCAGAGAGATTTCGTTGCAGGTTGCTGATTTCAATGTGGCCTTGCTTTACATCTTTGCCGTCGTAAGCATGGGCGTGTATGGTATCATGATCGGCGGATGGGCTAGTAATAATAAATACTCTCTGCTTGGTGCAATGCGTGCGGCTTCGCAAATTATCAGCTACGAGCTTGCCATGGGTATTTCCATCATTGCGCTCATTATGGTTTCAGGAACATTGAGCCTGAAAGGCATTGTTGAATTACAGAAAGACAGTGTATGGAATTTCTTTTATCAGCCGTTGGGCTTTCTGATCTTCCTCGTTTGTGCCTTTGCTGAAACCAACAGAACGCCTTTTGATTTACCGGAAGCGGAAAACGAACTGATCGGTGGCTACCATGCCGAATACAGCTCAATGAAACTGGGGTTCTATTTGTTTGCCGAATATGTAAATATGTTTCTGAGCAGCGCTATCATGGCCACTCTGTTTTTTGGAGGTTATGATATTCCTTTTGTAAATGATGCTGCACTGGGTGAAAAGATTGGCATGAACTGGCTGGCGCTTATAGAAGTGGCTGTATTTTTCATGAAGATAGCGGGCTTCATCTTCCTTTTCATGTGGGTGAGATGGACCATACCCCGATTCAGATATGACCAGCTCATGAACTTGGGATGGAAAATTTTACTGCCGTTGGCTCTGGCAAATATGCTGGCCACCGGATTGATAATGCTTATAAAATAAACTTTTAGAAAAAAAATGAATCAATAGAACAGTTTGAACTATCGATTCAAAAAATAAAATACGATGACACCATTAACCAACAGATACAAACCCGTGGATCGCCGGCCGATGAACCTGGCCGAAAAGATGTACCTGCCGGCCATTGCCAAGGGAATGGGGATTACCCTGAAGCATTTTTTCGGGAAGAAAGCGACGATTAATTATCCTGAAGAAGAACGCCCGTTCAGCCCGGTATTTCGCGGACTTCATATTCTGAATCGGGATGAAGAAGGTCGTGAAAACTGTACAGCCTGCGGTTTATGTGCCGTAGCTTGCCCTGCAGAGGCCATCACCATGGAAGCAGCCGAAAGAAAGCCGGAAGAAGAACATCTGTATCGCGAAGAAAAGTATGCAGCTAAGTACGAAATCAATATGCTGCGGTGTATCTTTTGCGGACTGTGCGAAGAGGCCTGCCCGAAGGATGCCATTTACATGACCGAAACTTTTGCACCGGCCAATTATCATCGTAAAGGATTTATCTACTCCAAAGAAGATATGCTGATTCCGCATCCGAAGGAAGATCCTGAAGGATATCAGAAAGCGCTGGGGTCGCGCACAACCTCGCGTTTGGATGCTGAGCAAAATCATTCTAAATCGACAGAAAATTAAATGATATGGGAGCTACCAAAATTATTTTCTGGATTTTAGCCACCATGGCACTATCAGGTGGGGTAGGGGTTATAGCCAGCAGAAGACCGGTTTATAGTATCCTGTCGCTAATTGTTGTTTTCTTCTCCCTGAGTGGTTTGTATATCTTAATGAATGCCCAGTTCCTGGCTATGGTGAACATCATCGTGTATGCCGGCGCCATCATGGTTTTATTTCTGTTTGTGGTTATGCTGATGAACCTGAACCAGCGGGTAGAACCGGTGAAAAAAATACTGATCAAGATGGCAGGCGTTATTGCAGCGCTTACCCTGATGATCGTATTTGTAGCGGCCTTTGCTCATGCCGAACAAACCGGTACACCAGTTCGTCCGGGTACCAATATCGGATTGGTTGAAAACCTGGGAAAAGTATTGTTTGATAAATATGTTATTCCTTTTGAACTCAGCAGTGTTTTGTTTTTGAGTGCTGTGGTTGGAGCTGTGATTATTGGAAAAAAAGATAAAGAAACCGTTTAAAACCCGAATGAAATGAAAAAGTATTTTATTGTATTAGTGTTTTCGCTGGCTTGTATTGCTTCACGCACAAATGCGCAGATCATCGATCTGGATCATATCAACCTTCAGGATTTGATAGGCAAAGTTGTACAAGTGGATAAAGGATTTGCACCCAAATTTTATCTTGGCAAAACGCCCATTGATCAGATATCAAAAGTGGCTGAAATATTGGGGATGAAAAAAAATGAAGATGTTGACAGACTTTTCCGCACTTTCAGAACAGGCAGAACCATTTATAAAGTAGCAGCCTATACCGGTGGTGCACTTGCGGTGTACGGAATTGTTCGTAAACTGGACAAAGCTTCTACCAGCAACGATTACGAGGCTGCATTGTATTCGGGTCTCAGCGCCATCGGTTCTGGCCTTATTGTAAAGTTTCTTACCAAAGGAGCATCCTATCAGGCCGTAGATATTTTTAACGGAATTGCAGTTAAAACAATCAAAGACATTTTTTCAATCGGCCCGGCTTCGGATGTAATCGGCGTAGGCATTTATGTAAAATTGTAAGTATGGAAATTCAGTGGTATATATATCTTTCTCTGGCGCTTTTTGTATTGGGCGTTGCAGGTGTATTGACCCGTCGCAATGCGATCATTGTATTTATGTGTATTGAATTGATGCTCAATTCTGTCAATCTGCTGCTTGTGGCTTTTTCAAAAATGCACCTGGCATCGCATGAGGCGTTCTCTGCATCCATTGCCAGCAGCGGCCAACTGTTTGTATTTTTTATCATGATTGTAGCAGCAGCAGAAGTAAGTGTGGGGCTGGCTATCATTGTAATGTTTTTCCGCAACACCCGATCTGTAGATATTAGTTTTCTCAATCGGCTTAAAAACTAACTCAAAAAATTTTTTACCTTATTGATCTTGCAATATGGATGTATTTAAACTGATCTATCTGATACCGCTGATTCCCCTTGCCGGATTTGTTATCAATGGATTATTCCGAAATTATCTGCACAAATCGATTTCATCTTTTATTGGTTCGGTGGCGGTACTTATTTCCTTCGGCCTTAGTTTGATGGTATTCAGCCGCGCCATAAGCCCCGGGTTTGAAAAACAAATAATCAGTTATTTTCATTTTATTAAAACAGGAGGTTACGAAATTGATTTCGGGTTTGCGATCGATCAACTTACTTCCGTTTTCTTATTAATCATTACCGGCGTAGGTTTTCTTATTCACGTGTACTCTCAATCGTATATGCATGAAGAGTCGCAGGGAACGTTTGCTAAATTCTACGCCTACCTGAATTTGTTTATTTTCTCCATGCTGATGCTGGTGATGGGAAGCAATTTCCTGATTATGTTTATCGGCTGGGAGGGGGTTGGACTTTGTTCTTACCTATTGATCGGTTTTTGGTATAAGGATCAGGAAAACAGTAAGGCAGCCAACAAGGCTTTTATCATGAACAGAATAGGGGATGTCGGGTTTTTGCTGGCCATGTTCTGGATGCTGACACAATACGGTACACTTTCTTATAGTAAGTTATTTGTTGGAGAAGGTGCGCTGATTTTATCCCAAACAACTAACAGTACATTTTTGATCGGCGTAACGCTTCTGCTGCTTGTAGGTGCTACCGGCAAAAGTGCGCAGATACCTCTATACACCTGGCTTCCGGATGCGATGGCAGGTCCAACGCCGGTTTCAGCGCTGATACATGCGGCCACCATGGTTACGGCGGGTATTTATATGATTGCAAGAAGCAGTGTAATGTATGCGCTGACCCCTTTTTCGATGGCCATTGTAGCCATCGTAGGTTTGGCAACGGCTATCCTTGCGGCATTGATTGCATTGCGACAAAATGATATCAAAAAAGTTCTGGCTTATTCCACCGTGAGCCAGCTCGGATACATGTTTCTTGCACTTGGTGTAGGAGCCTTTTCAGCAGGTGTGTTTCATGTAATGACGCATGCTTTTTTCAAAGCGTTGCTTTTTCTGGGTGCCGGATCGGTGATTCATGCCATGGCAGGTGAGCAGGATATTTTGCAGATGGGCGGATTGGCCAGACGGATGAAAATTACCTTCATCACGTTTTTGATAGCTTGTATCGCCATAGCAGGTATTCCGCCCTTTGCAGGTTTCTTTTCCAAAGATGAAATTCTGATCGCCGCTTACAACAGCAGTCCGGTATTTTACATTATTGGTGCACTCGGATCTTTACTTACGGCTGCATATATGTTCCGTTTGCTTTCGCTTACGTTTTCAGGTAAGTACCGAGGTGTGTATCCGGAAGGTGATATTCGTGAGAGCCCTGTTTCTATGACGCTCCCCTTGATTATTCTTGCTTTGCTATCCATAGCCGGCGGTTGGGTAGGGATACCCGAAGTGCTAACACCTGATGCCAACTTATTTCACTCGTTTTTGAATCCGGTATTCGCAAATGCCGATAAGATTGTTGCTCTGAGTCCGGTTTCTCATTCTTCTGAATGGGTTTTGATGGGCGTATCCACGTTGCTGGTTATCGTCGTTTCAGTATGGGCCTGGAATTATTTCAGAAAAGGGACATTTTCTCCTGCATCCAACTCCTTAGCTCTGGCTATGCAAAACAAGTTTTATGTGGATGAGATTTATCGTGCTATTATCATCCGACCATTGAACCGGCTGGCGTTGTTTTTCTCAAACATTGTGGACAGAAAGGTGATAGACGGATTTGTGAATGGAGTGGGGCGGGGTGTTGTTTATGGCAGCCGACAATTAAGGCATCTTCAGAGCGGCCAGGTTACTTCCTACATTTTATTGATGGTGTGGGGGCTGATTATATTTTTTATCATTCAAATGTTTTTTTAATCATTCGTTATTCAAGATAATATGCTGGGTAATCTTTATACTTTTCCTGAATTGCTGATCTGGATACCATTTATCACCGGCATTATTGCTGTTTTTGTGAAGAAGGGAAATGCCGTTAAATGGCTGGCATTGTTATCCTCCCTGATTACGTTGTGCGTTTCCATTACCAGTTTTTTCTATTCTGATGTGATTGGGCATCCCGAATACTTCAACTATAACAACGTAAGCTACTATTGGCTTCCTTATATCGGCAGCAGTTTTTATTTAGGATTGGATGGTGTGGGTTTGATATTGACTTCACTCACGGCCCTGATTTTTCCGCTGGTTTTTCTTCAGAATTTCAATAAGGAAGTTCACAGCCCTTCAGGGTTTTATTCTTTAATGTTATTGTTTCAGGCTGGTCTGATGGGTGTATTTGTGGCATACGATGCATTGGTGTTTTATTTCTTCTGGGAGCTGGCTTTGATACCTGCATACTTTTTGGTAAGTCGCTGGGGCGGGCCGCGCCGCATTCCGGTTACTTTTAAATTCTTTGTTTACACATTTACGGGTTCTCTGCTGATGCTGATCGGTATCCTGTACTTGTACACGCTTACATCTCAGGTATCGCCCGAATCTGTTCACTCATTCAGTCTGGCAGCATTTTATAAGGCCGGGATGACCTCCGGTCAGCAATTCGGACTCTTCTGGCTTTTCTTTATTGCCTTTGCCATTAAGATGCCCATATTTCCGTTTCACACGTGGCAGCCCGATACCTACGAGCAGTCACCATATCCCGTGGCGATGGTGCTGAGTGCCGTCATGGTTAAGATGGGTGTGTTTGCACTGATCAGATGGGTGCTTCCTATTTTTCCGGATGCGGTAGCTCACTACCAAACATTGCTGGTTGCCCTTTCCGTGACGGGGATAGTATATGGTAGCATCATTGCTTTGATTCAGGACGATCTGAAGCGATTGGTGGCCTGGGCATCCATTGCGCATATCGGATTGATGGGAGCGGCAATATTATCCATGAACACCCAGGGGGTGCAAGGAGCCGTGCTCGAAATGTTTAACCATGGTGTGAATATTTTCGGATTCTGGGTAGTAGTAAATATCATCGAAAAAAATACCGGCACCAGAAAAATTTCAGAGCTTGGCGGACTGGCGCAGAAGTCGCCGGCGTTGGCTGCTTTTTTTCTCATCATTCTTTTGGCCAATATCGGTCTGCCATTAACGAATTCTTTCGTAAGTGAATTTCTGATGCTGTCCGGTGTGTTCACTTTTAATAAATGGCTGGCAGTATTGGCATGTAGCGGAGTCATCCTTTCGGCAGTGTATATGCTCAATATGATGAGAAGGGTTTTTTATGGCCAGCTAAACGAAAGAACTTCAGAAGCCGAAAAACTTAATGGCACACAGGTGGTCGTACTTACAGTTATAGCGGGTGTCATCCTGATACTT
>JBIQMB010000055.1:0-10813 GCA_044463745.1 Chitinophagaceae bacterium
TTGCCCGGTATTTTAATACTTTAAAAAATTCGAGTTCAGCAAAAGCATTACCTCTTATTCGCAGGTTTGAGTTTTTTGTGTTTTCAAAATCTTCCCGTGCAAAGGGATTGGTTCCAAAAGTGACATCGCGGGAGCCATCACCGTATCCATAGCCACCTTTCGCTGCGTTGTTCGGATCCCGGATGGGTATTGTAGGTAACATCCGCCACACGTCAGTAATTGGATTTGTATTCAGCTCATTAACTGAATAATTACTTAAGGCCAGATTTTCCCCGACATTAAATTTTAGATTTTTACCAAAATCCCTTGAAGTGGACATGTTGCTTCGTAGCGTGATTCTTTCGCTGTTTGTGCCAATCGTAGCTCCCGAATTTGACTGATAGTTGGCAGAAACAAAATACCTGCTTGCACTGCCACCGCCCGAAAACGAAACGTTTTGATCCTGGAGCCAGCCGGTTTTGAATACTTCTGATTGCCAGTCGGTATTACCATCAAAATGATTGGCGGGGCTCATGCCTGCATTGGCAAAGGCCAGATCGTTCAGCTTAATCCATTGTTCACGATTGGTAAGATTATAACGAGGCAACCACTGTGCCGTTACCCTTGAGGAAAGGTCAATCTGCATCCGGCCTTCGCGCCCTTTCTTGGTGGTGATAATAATCACTCCATTGCCGGCACGCGAACCATAAATAGCGGCTGCCGATGCATCCTTCAATACCTGAATGCTTTCAATATCATTGAAGTTAAAATCGCGGTTTGCACCCGACACAATTCCATCTACTACATACAAGGGCTCACTTGAGCCAAAGGTACCTGTGCCACGGATTTCTACCTTGCCTTCAGAGCCGGGCGCCCCACTGGTGCGTACGGCTACTCCGGGTAAGGTGCCCAGTGCATCGCCCACAGTGCCCGTTATGGTGGTGTTCCGCATCTCATTCGGATTGAAAACCGATACAGCTCCGGTCAGGTCCGATTTTTTGATTGTCTGGTATCCAATTAACACCACCTCTTCAAGTGTGCTTTGCTGTTGATCCAGTTGCAGCGTGAAGGTTTTATCGGTGGCATTTCCGGCAGTCTCCTCCAGCATCCTGTAGCCCTGATAGGTTATTTGTATTACGGATTGTGGCGAGGGAATTTGTATCGAAAAATTTCCCGATTCATTGGAAATGGTGGTAGTGTTTGTGCCCTTGATTTGGATGGTTGCACCTGCAAGGGCATCACCTTGCTCGTTCATTATTTTTCCGCGCAATGTGTGCTGTGCATTTACGGAAACGCTCATTACTACAGCGGAAAGAAAGAGTAGCAAAAAACGCATCAGCCACTTTTTTGAGAAATCCGGATTGCTCGTTGGCATGGTAGTTAATTTAATTGGTTACGTGTAAGCGCACAAAAAACAGTATTTGTCTGATGGAAAATCGTCGTGAAAAGTTTGGATTTTTTTTAACGCCGTTTTTGAAAAACCGTTTGTGCTCTACAAAGGTGACCAGCCTGTATGAAAAGGTGCACACATTTTATCTCATTATTTATTCATTTTGTATCAGATAAGCGACTGTGAAGCCAAAACCATTGATACCCGCTCAATAAAAAAATAATTATTCCCGGATCGAATAACGATATTTACGATTCATATTTGCTTAAGTGATGAATAAAATTTTGTTTCTACTGTGCTTTACATGTCAGGTAGCTGTGGCGCAAAATCTCCGTCCCGGATTTGATAAAAACGAATACAGAGAGTTGCTTTATGTGTGTGCGCGTACAACCGCAGACAGCTCTTATTACAAAAAAATACATGAACCGGAGCGGTTTAAAATGATTTATCAGTCGGCTCCGATGGGACTGGATAACCTGTGGGATATGTGGGTGGACGGAAAAGGGCAGGCCGTTATCAGCATCAGGGGAACAACGGCGAAAGCTGAAAGCTGGCTGGCCAATGTTTATGCAGCGATGGTGCCGGCAAAGGGAGAGATCAAATTAAACGGAGAAGAAAATTTTGTGTATCAGTTGGCCGATAATCCCAAAGCTGCTGTGCATACAGGATGGTTGCTGAGTACCGCATTTTTATCGAAAGATATTTTGCCCAGAACTGATTCATTATATCATACTGGTGTGAAAAATTTTCTTATCATGGGGCATAGTCAGGGAGGAGCTATTGCTTATTTGCTAACCGCCTATTTTTACCATCTTCAGAAGTCTGGTAAGCTTGCGGCTGATATCCGGTTTAAGACTTACTGCAGTGCCGCGCCCAAACCGGGAAATTTGTTTTTTGCTTATGATTATGAATCCATGACCCGGGGAGGATGGGCGTTTAATGTGGTTAATGCAGTAGATTGGGTTCCGGAGGTTCCTGTCTCGATCCAAACCCTGGATGATTTTAATAAGATCAATCCTTTTACAAATGCAAAGAGTGCGATCCGCCAGCAAAAGTTTCCCAGGAACCTGATTATGAAAAGAATTTATAACCAACTGGAAAGACCCGCCAAAAGAGCGCAGAAGAGATATCAGAAATATTTGGGGAAGATGACCTCCAGACTTATCAAAAAATATATCAATGGATTTACGCCACCTGCTTATTATCCCAGCAGTGATTATGTGCGCACCGGCACACCAATCGTGATGATTCCTGATGAAGATTATTTTAAAGAATTTCCGGAGAATGATCCCGCACAAATCTTCCGTCATCATTTCTTTGAGCAGTATTTATTTTTATTAGACCGATTACCTGATAGATCAGTTCGGTGATGTGTTGATTGATCCTTGGCTGAAAGCTTTCGTAATAGCGGAAGGCCTAAGTTGTACCCGATATCCTCACCAGTGCAACCGTCGGCCATGGCCAGCACATTAAGCCTGGTACCATCGTTCTATCCGGTACCCTCACCAGTGCAATTCCCCTAAGCCTGTGCCTTATCGTTTCCTTTCTTCCTATTCAGTATTTTGTAATCTCGCATACTTTTGGAAAGTTTTGTCTGATCCTTGGTAAAAGAAAGGAATCAGACTTTTAAAAGTTTCAGAAAGAGGATCGGTTTATTTGGGATAGAAACCATTACATAAACCCCTCAAGGTCTTTTTTAGGCGCTTTGTTTTTTTCAAACATATATTCACTTTGGAATTCGGGGACCGACTTTTCTTCACTTAATTTTTCCCAAATGCGTAATCCTTTTTTATTAGAAAAATGAGTCGGGTTTGGTTTTTGTGTTAATTTGAACGCCGAAAACAAAAAATAAAAGATGGAAACAAAAGAACGATTACTAAAACAATTTGATTGGGTGAACCACTGGTTTACAAATGCGATAGACGGCTTCACCGACGACGAAAGCAATCGCAGGATAAACCCAAATATGAACCACGTAAAATATCTTGCGGGTCATCTGGTGAATACCCAATGCGGACTTGCTCCTGTAGCTGGTGTAGAAGTAGAAAGGAAATGGGATGACTTATTTGCCGGACTTGGCAAAACAAAAGCGCAGGATAATTTTCCTTATCCTGCAATAGACGAGATAAAAGAAAAATGGAAAAGCGTGTATGGCGCGCTCCGCAAAGGTTTGGAGAAACTTTCGGATAAGGAGCTGGCGCAGGATATGCCGGGCGGAGGCATGGGAGCTTCAGGTATTTTTGATGGTTCGAAGGGCGACTATTGGGCTTTTATCAACTTGCATCAAATGTATCATGTAGGCCAGATTTCACTTCTAAGAAGAGGTTTTGGAAAGCCAGCGATGAAGTTATTATAATGTGCTAATGATAAAGAAGGTGACGCATTTTTCTCTGATCAGTTCACTTGATGGTTAGCAAAGCGGTTAATGAAATAACCAATCCTGTTAGCAAAATAGCAATGATTACTTTGTTCCTTGATCTGTGGTCTTTCCTTAATATCAGCCATATAACCAAACTGATCAGTCCGATAGGATAGGCAATAATCAGTGCTGCATTAAAGGTCCAAAAGAAACCCAAGAATGCAAACCAGGCAGCGGTTAATATTCCCAGCCAAAACATGATTTTCTTCCAGATCATTTTTATCGATATGAGTATAAAAAAAGTGAGGAAGACAATGCCTTCCTCACCTTCTGCCATAACGCGGGACTCGAACCCTTCAATACTAGTAACATAACTTAGAACTAACGAAGCCAAGCAACATAAGCCTGGGGAAACGCTGTACTCTTTGCCATAACAACTAAAACGACCTTACCATAGGTAGTGCGTTACGCAGGGATAAATTTACGGAATTAAACTGAGATAAAATTCCGTTACAATAAAATAAATTTGTTTTTCTCTCCGATCGGGAAAAGGTCTTGGTCAGACTATTGAAAGGGAATTTGAATCGAACAACTTATTATGATAATCAATGGGTTTCTATGCTCTGTACGGAGGTTTTACACAAATCACCCGGGAGTATTAAAAGAAGCAACTACTCCGCTCGAAATAACGAAGGAGCGTGTACGCACAATAGCAAGATTGTAAATAACCATCCATTGCTGCAAGCCAGTTTTTGCAACAAGCGGATGAACTACGATACCGTTCGTAAAACTATTGTTTTTGGTTCCTTCCTTGCTACTGATCGTGTTGTTGTTTACCATCAGTTTTTCGCCAAACATTCCCCAAAGTTTTATTCCATCAATGGCAAAGTCACCCACGGTGAGCCGTTGAAGCCTGATTGAATTATTTTCTATGCATAAAGATTTGAAATTACCTACGAAGATTCCGTGCCTTTCACGTTTTCCCGCATCTCCGGGCATAACTATCTCCACCGTATTACCTGAGATATGGATGATACCAGCCTTGTCGTGGACATTTCTCTCTGATTGATGGCTCACTCCGATGTGTATCCCTACAAGCGTATCTTCAATCTGATTATTGAGAATACTGACATTTTCGGCAATGGTTCCCGAAACGATTATTCCCCCGGAAGCAATAGACTGCGTCTGGGTTAGTATCGATTTTCTTACTGTACGAAATGAGCTGATATTGCTTGCCAGGTTCTTATCCAGCACTACCTTTTCTGCAAGATATTTTACATGATTAATCAGGTCGGCAGATGAATAAATATTCTTCGCCGGATTGGAATCGATCAGCCGCTGCCAATCATTTTTAAGCAGATTGGAGGTTTGGAAAGTCGCTTCCTGTCCGCCATATTTTACAGTTACCTTGCTCATGCCCGTTACGGCTACAGGTTTTTGGATTCCGGCCTGCGAAACAAGGATGTTCCTGAAATTTGCCCGATATACTTTATCACTTAAGAAGGATTCTTTTTTCAGGGTATTAAAAACTTCATAGGTTTTTATCCGGTTGTTTTGTACAAAACATTTTGTGGTGTTGACCAATAATATTCCCTGTTGAAGATGGCCGGTTAAAAGGTCACAATTTTGTATGGTTACTTCTCCTGCAGTTTTCGGATCATTCCTAACGGTTATGCACGACACTTGTTTTTTGGTAGCCGAACCTGATTGCAATAGCAGATCGTAACATTTTACCACTCCACAATTCAGGAAGTTCAGCACACCATTCAGGTGCTTGGTTTGGGTGGCCGGTTTTTTTATAAATGAAGTGGTGGACGCGCAAAGATCACGCAACAGTACTGATTTACAATTTGAAAAGGTAATGGCGGATTCTGCGCCTGCAACAATGATTCGGGTTCCCATGCCGCTTCCGGTTAATTTGAGATGACCTTTGTTTTCCAGATTTATTTCTGAAGACAGAGGGTATTCACCCACCTGGAAGCAAATTTGAGCATCTTCATTTTCCCTGATTTCATCAAATACTTTTTCCCAACCTTTTTTTGGCGATACATGATAGGTGCAGGCTCCATCTCTTTTATGACAAAGCTCATCCAACGCCTCCTGCACATTAAGTGCTTTGGAGTCCGTGCAATTTTTATTTGAATATTTAATATCCTCAGCGGAGATTTCCGTAAGCGAAGGAAACAACGGTCTGCAATCATGAACAATGACATTGTTATTGAAAGATTCTATGACCGCCAGTTTGCAAAAACGCCTGTCGAGACCCGTCGGTAATTGTGCTATATTTTCTCCATTATGGTCGCGCGGCCATTCTACGTCGGCTGTGGCGACCCTTGCCGGAAACAGCCAGTAATCGCCCATGCGATAAGTGCCGTCGCCGAACTGAATCTGAATTCCATTTTCTAAATTTGCCCAGCCTTTAGATAAGGGTATCCCCTCTGAAAGATTTTCACCTTTTACATCCCATCGCCTTAGTTTGAGATTAGATTTGTTCTTATAAAAACCAGCAGATGTTTTGAGTTCTATTTGATGAAGTCCAGACTTTACAGAGCTGATTTCGAATAAGGTTGGCGGATTATCTGATGGTTCAGGCTCCACAATTTCTACCCATTGACCGCCCGAGAATCCGAGAATATCGTCGCGGCCAAGATCGGCAACCGTTAATTTACTACCGCTCACCTCTGTAATGGCGGTTTCTACCGAACCGTTATCGCGCGACCAGGCGAAGGTTGCTGTATTCTCATTTCCTCCTTTTAAAATCTGGATTCGGTACAATTGATTTTCCAGACTGGTGTATCCTCCTTTGGGTGGTATCATGCAAGGCCTGGCAGAGTCTTCATTTTGTTGAACCTTTACATTTAATTTTCCGGTGGGTGTGGCGGTGATTTCCTTCCATTCAGCCAAATCTGAGTCACAAAACACATCACCGTCGCTAAAAATTTTTCGCAACCTGACCTGCCAGATATTCTGTAGTCTGGTCGTCGTGTCTGCCTCACCCAGTGCCGGCTCCTGTATCTGCGGATCATCAATATAATTGATTTCGCGTTGCCACCCCTCAAGCCATACGAGATATCTGCCATCTGATAAAATCTTTTCTGAGCCAGATTGTGCCTGGCCAAACATACTTTGGTCAGGATTGATAAAATGCGGTTGGTTCTTATATGTTACGGTTCCTTCGGGCTCGCGCTCAAGTAATAAACCGGCTGCATATATGCGGCCCGGAGAAATGACCAGGTCTGTTTTCTTCTGGTTGATGCTTATTTTAAATCCGCCATTCTTCTTGGGAACACCTGTATCTCCTATTACATCTGCATTCTCTATATTCTGACGGTATTGTTGCAGGTCTATCTGTTCGTTCCAGTCAGCATCCAATTGAACCCGCCCTTGCTGTTCGAGCACAGCACTGTAGTGTTTTTTGCGGTTGAATAGTTTCCTTGAGTAATCTCCGGGCATAGTTGTAAATATTTTTTATGAACCAAAGAAGATACCTGCTTCTAATCCAAATGGCAGATATTCGTTTAATTTATTTTTCAGGCTTGATATCTTTTGTTGCTGATACAGATTATTGAAAGCACCCATCTCTGACCCGTTATCGGCTCCTTCTAAAATTTCTTTTGGGCAATACGGATTTAGCTGACCATAATCCGGCCGGCCAAACTGCAATGAGTTAAATATGGGCTTTGTTCTATCCACATCATTCTCATTAGATGGCTGACATTTGTGTTTTTTAGGCAACACGGAACCCGGAGGAACATAAGAAAAGCGAATGCATCCTTCCTGGGATTTCTTTACTATCATCGGCGGATTAGTATTATCGGAAGCCAAAAACAAAGAGTTGGAAGCAAGTGGGATAGCCACTGCTTCGACGGTTCCAATGATCGTAGAGTTTTTAACTGTTAAGGCTCCACCGAAATCCTTCATTCCTTTATAGGCTTGATTATTCTCAGCTCCGGCATCAACAATACAATTGGCGAGGTTGCAATTCGCATTTTTATCAATCTGTAATGAGCCGCTGATTGTGTTGGAAAGGGTTACTACTGTCGCGGATGTTTCTACGATAATCTTTGGAGATGAGGGTTGTGCCGGTACGGATTCGATTGCAGGGCTTGCTCCGGGCATTAAGGTACAGTTACTGATGATGAGGCTATTAAGATAATTTGCGGTGTGGGTTGTCGTATTTAACGGAACACAAATGCAGCCACCGATTACAAACAAGCCATTCAAAATAAATGATGAGTGGACTCCTCCATAAATATTTAAATTCTCCGAAAGAACCACGATGGGTCTGACACCATCTTCAGCCCGGATTTCAATTGTCTTTCCTTCTTTTATTTGAATGGAAGGGGTTTCGATATAGTAATCATTTTGCGTTAACTCTATTATGCCACCGGTATTTTTCAATTTGTTGATCGCAGCCTGAATGGTGGGAAGGTCTTCCGGAACTTTTAACAGCTTTGTATCGGCATCAGTAACTGTTAGATTATCTTTTTGATATTCACCTGCTCCTATAAGTCCGGGTGAGCCATAGTAATAATTGACATACAATTTTTCAGGGGCTGAATCTGCCGGAAAAGCAATTCTGCCTGATTGTGGGTCAATGGTAACCCTGTCAACCGGTATATTAATCCAGTCGCCATTTTCGTCGTCACGAAGATTGCAAATAGAGATATCTTCCAATGGAATATCATAGAGCCAGATACTTTTATCAGACTTGCCATAATATAATTCCGGATGGCGATGCATTTTCAATCTACTGATGGGCGTGGGTACATTATCTGAATCAGAAATGTGCGAAACCTCATCTTCTCTCAACGGGTAATTATAGAGAGGTGTGTCTTTACCTGCGCAATCGAAGGTGAATCGCGTGCTGTCAATTTTATATGCCCGCGAGTGGGTGGCGGGCATGGACAGTATTCGCCATAGAAATATTCCGATATTGGGGATGTTATACTTACCTCTTCCGGAGGCAATACTTCGTACTTCAAGGGTATGGTTGTATGAATTAAATGGGGTCTTTGCGGCCTCTCTGTTCAAAGCGTTCTTTATACTGGCGATGGCCTTATTGCCGGGCCTTATATGATTCATGTACTGTGTAGTAGCCAGCTTATGAAAATATTCTACAGCGTGGGAAGGCCATCCGGTGATATCTTGTGCCAATTGTTCTATGACAGAAAGGGTTCCTTTGCGTCGGCGGTATGTAAGCGTGTTGGCAACCTGGGCTCTCTCGCTGACGGAAGCATCCGGAATGGAAATCAAATCACGGGCGCCAACAAGATCTCCGATATATGGCACTACCCAATCTGCACAGGTTTCGATAAACTGATCATTATACAATTGGTCTAAATCCGCATCCAACAATTCTATCTGCTCTGCAAACAATTCAATAAAAGCCCTGAGCGGACCTTTTTCAGTTCTGTTTGCAACAGCAATTTCTTCGTCCTTTATTCTATAAACGGCAGGTATGAGCTGATATAATTTTTCTTTATCCAAACTCATAAAAGAATTTTTAATTTGATTCCTTCCTGAGCAATCGTCGATAATTCTGCGCCCAGAAATATATTGTTTGTAACAGTTGGGGCTGAAGCCAACAATAAATACTCGATGGTTGGTTGAGCGGCTTCGGAACGGTAAAGTGCGTCAATGTCAACCGCTGACACCCCTGGTGTTTCCTGAATACAGGTTACTACTTCACTATAGCTAACCGGTTGCATAAAATCTCTCTTGTTAAATGAAAACTTTTCCAACAGACGTTTCTCTGCATTTTCTAAGACTAACCTGGAGGTATAATCTGTGTGTATTTTCAGTCCGGCTTCAATATCGAAAAATGCAGGTGTATAAGTAGAAACATTTAACGGACAGCGATTTATTCCGGCGTTTAATAGGGCTTCGATTAGATTTTGATATAAGATGCTGCTTGCTTTTACCTCGGCACCATCTTCGCCTGCTACCGTCAAAAATATCTGCTGTTTATTAAGTCGCCTCGCCCAGATTGCATTGGCTTTCGCTATACCGGAAAAAGCCGTAGCAAAATCCTCATAATCTTTTAATGAAACAATTCTGTTTAGGGTAAGAATATTAAGGGTTGCGTTTCTTTTGGCATCATCTATTGTTTCCGGATCTTCAAAACCTGAGGATGGAATGGGATTGATGGCCGACTTCACTTCCAGCGGTTTTGTAATCAATTGCGACAGTTGTTTGGCTTTCATCAAACCCTCGCTGCCTGTGCCTTTGCGGTAAGTGGCTACTATATTATGGTTGCCTGTTGGCAGTCTGGCGCCGTTTTTTCCATCACCAAAAATGACGGTTGTGTTACCCTCATTGTCTATTCTTGTGATATAAATCTGCTCTTCACCGGTATGTCCGTAAAAATAATCCGTTTCGTGCCACAGTATATCATTTACTCTTATCTGTAAGGTTGATTGGTGGCCCGACGCGGTAGCTGCGCCAACATAGGTGAGCGGAGGTTGTTTTAATCTGAATTTCTGAAATGTTTTGGATGAGTCACCATTTCCCAATACTTCCTGCACCGTTTCACCATGCGTAGCAAGAGCCACATTTGCGTTGATGAAAACTGTTTTGCGGATGTATTGATTCTGGAGAGATTCAACGAAGGTTAACTTTGTTTTTCCTGAAATGATCTGTACCGTTTTAATAATAGCAATCTCATAATAAAGCATGCCGGGCAGGTCGATTTTTTCGCCGCTCAATGAAACAGGCTGATTTTCTTTTAAGCCCGGATAGTATTGATCGAGAACGATGGAGTCGCCTCCTACAGGTGATTCGTCAGGAACGGATGAAAGAGCTAATGGTTCACTTTGGGCGAACACCATTGCGTTACGTATTTGATTCAGACCTTCGCCACTGCCCCACCATTGTTTCTTGCTTGCAATATTTGCCGGAATAATTTTAAGCGTAGTGGTTTTAGAACTAATTCCATACCTGGTTAGCACACCGGTATTTGCATTTTCTACTTTATAAAATGATGGTTTTTTATCGGCATTTTGAATCGCTATGTAACTATCCTCCAGCACTTGGTCATAGGCATTATCCAATTGTACGATTTCGGCAGTTTCTTCCAAGGTGTA
>JBIQMB010000056.1:0-10728 GCA_044463745.1 Chitinophagaceae bacterium
ATCATTATGAAATCAATCCCTTTAGGGATGACACTATTGTAGAAAAAACGATAGGATTAAACAGCAACCGCGTTAGAGGTGAAATAATAAAAAAAATATCCTTGCACGAGATATATGTGTCGAACACATCCGAAAACATAAGCAGATGCAAGCACGACCTTTTACCTAAACCCATTAACCACACAAATCACGAGACCTAATTCAATTCCTTGATATTAGGACTTTTACGATACCCTAAAACCGTACGTTTACGATGAATGCCGTATTATTATAACAAAAAAAATCAGCAATAATGCTCTGGTAAATCAGGTTGCGACCTGATACTTTTGTAATTGAAGTTGATTGACATCTACAGACATAAAGCAGGAAATCAGAACGCTTTAAAACCCAGTAAAAAAACCACCAGAAAATTTTGAGATATCAGTCAATTTCAAAAATTTTGATAGTAGATTGTAAAATGGCAATTAATCCGTACTCCCTGAAAAAACCAATCAAACCCAAGGATTAAATTTTTCGCTTAGTTTAACCTTAAAATGCTTCCACCGCGAGGTGGAAGTTTTTTTTTAGAAAGGTTCTAAATCTGTATAATCCATTAGAGAATAGCTTTTACATCTCTGATCAAAGATTACACCCCGACCAATTGATACAAAAAAATTGAATAACGGTATGGATTAGGAATGCTTTTGCCAATATTCCCTGGCAATCTTTTCATCTTCCTGCATTTTTACCTTCAATTGTTCCAGATTGTCGAACCTCATCTCAGGACGAATATATTGTTTAAAGTGAACCCGAAGTTGTTTGCCATATAAGTCTTCATCGAAATCAAAAATATAAACCTCGATGGCTTCCTTACTGTCTTCAATGGTAGGCCTGATGCCGATACTCATTACTCCGGGAAGAATCTGTTTTTCGCGTCCGGCTTCTTCTATGCTGATTCCCACAATATAAATCCCATACGCCGGTATCAGTTTATCTTCATCTTTTACCTCAATATTGGCCGTCGGAAAGCCCAGGCTTTTGCCCAATTTTTGACCGTGGATAACGGTGCCATTGATAAAATAATCGTACCCTAAAAATTCATTGGCTGTTTCTATATCGCCTTCACTCAGCGCTTTTCGAATCCTTGTACTGCTGATGATAACTTCTTCCAAAACATATTCTGGAATTTCCTTCACAGAGTAATTCCATTTTTTACCGCATTCTTTCAAGAGCCTAAAATCTCCTTTCCTGTTTCTCCCAAAATGATGGTCGTACCCGGTAATGATGCATTTAGCGCGCAATTGTTTGACCAAAAAATCGGCAATGTAATCATCCGGTTCAATATCTGAAAAATCTCTGGTAAAAGGAACCACAACAATATGATCCACACAGGTTTTGCTAAGCAGGTCAAGTTTTTCTTTATGAGTTGTCAATAATTTGATTTCGCCCGGATGTCTGCCCTGCAAAATAAGTCTCGGATGTGGATTGAATGTTACCAGAACCGATTCACCCTTTATTTCTTTCGCTTCTTTTTTTACCTGGTCAATAATTTTGTGATGGCCGAGATGCACCCCGTCGAAAGTGCCGGTGGTTATAACCGAGTTTTTAAACCTCGGCAGATTGCTTATATTTTCGTGTATAGTCATTGCAATTGCAAAATAATAAATAATAATGAGTGAAATCAATTAAAAGTTGATTCTTAAAGACTAAAACTCTTTAGTTTATTATACTTTTACACGCTTTCGGCTAAAAAAATAATTTTATGTCTTTATATTCGAAGAGGGGTGTCTCGGCCCAGAAAGAAGAAGTGCACTATGCAGTGAAAGATCTTGATGGCGGATTGTATAAAAAATCATTCTGTAAGATTTATCCGGATTACCTTATTGGTGACTCCGATTTTGTGAACGTTATGCACGCTGATGGGGCGGGTACCAAAAGTATCCTTGCCTATCTGTATTGGAAAGAAACCGGAGATATCTCAGTGTGGAGAGGTATAGCCCAGGATGCCATTGTGATGAATCTGGATGACCTAATCTGCGCCGGTATTTATGATAATATTTTGTTTAGCAGTACCATCGACCGCAATAAGAATTTGATTACCGCCGAGGTGCTGAAAGAAATCATTGATGGTTCACAGGCGTTTTTTGATTTAATGAAATCGTGCGGAATCAATATCCACTACCTGGGCGGCGAAACAGCGGATGTGGGAGATGTGGTACGTACCATAGCGGTGAATGGCACCATGATGGCGCGCTGGCCCAAAGAACTTATCGTAACCAACGAAAAAATTCGTCCGGGCAATGTAATTGTCGGCCTGTCATCGTATGGAAAATCTCTGTACGAGGATTTTGAAAACAGTGGCATCGGCAGCAACGGTCTCACTTCGGCTCGTCATGATATTCTTGAAAAATATTATGCTCAAAATTTCCCTGAGTCTTTTGATCCTTCGCTGAATGATGAGGTTGTATATATTGGTGAGCACAGGATATCGGCTATCAAAGAAATCCTGTCTCCAACCCGCACTTTTGCTCCGTTGATGAAGCAAATGCTTACCAAATATTTTGATGATATAAAGGGACTGATTCATTGCAGTGGCGGCGGACAGACCAAGTGCCTGAAGTATATCCCGGAATTTACACGGGTGGTGAAAAAGGATTTATTTCCGGTACCAGAAATATTTAAGAAAATTCAGGCTGCAAGCGATGCGGAAAATTATGAAATGTATCAGGTTTTCAATATGGGCTGTCGGATGGAAATTTACACTACTGCTGAAAGGGCAGGGAACCTGATAGACCTGGCAGATTCTTTTGAAATTGAAGCCAAAATCATTGGGCAGGTGGAAGTGAGCGAAGAAAAAGAACTGGTGATAGAGTTGGAAAATGAAATCCTTTATTATCAATAGGCCAAACCGTTCGCTGTATCCCATGTTTTTATCACCCATAAACATTTTAGAAATTGATGGATAAGCCAACCATCATACATTTTGTTGGTAATCGTCCGCAGTTTATCAAGTTGGCGGTATTGTACGATGCTATTCGTAGGTTAACTTCTTTTAACCAGGTCGTTGTTCATACCGGGCAGCACTCATCAGCGCTGATGAGTGATATTTTTTTTAATCAGTTAACCATTCCTGATCCGGATTTTCATTTTGAAACGGAGGCCAGCAATGCAGATGAGTTTATCGGAAAGACAGCCAATCGTATAGAATCTTTGCTGGCAGAGAGGAGCGATGATTGCCGGGTTCTGGTGTATGGTGATACAAACTCAACCCTGGCAGCGGCGTTGGCTGCCCGGAGGTCAGGCAAGCAACTGTTGCATTTTGAATCGGGCGTACGCACGGCTGATAAATCCATGCCGGAAGAGATCAATAGATTACTGACCGACCGGTTGGCGGATGTGCATTACTGCTGCACACAGAGGAATGAAGCGAATCTGATAGCTGAAGGATACGGCAAAGCCATTCCGGCAGAGGTGCTGTGGACCGGCGATTTAATGCTGGATGCATTCATGCGCATTCCGATGACCGAAAATAATGTTACCTCTTCTGAGGATTACATTGCTTGTACCATCCACAGAGCGGGAAACATAACCAGGAGAGACCATCTTACGGAGATAGTCGCTGCCCTGAATGAGATACACAAAAGGATGGAAGTGATCCTGCCTTTGCATCCGCATACCCGAAAAAGATTGGAAGAATTTGAATTACAATTAAACTGCACGCTCATTGATCCTCTGGGTTATCCGGCCATGAAAAGGTTTTTGTCTGATGCGGCATTTGTTATTACAGATAGTGGCGGTGCATGTCGTGAGGCGTTTTTTTCGGGCAAGAAATCATTGATTATTATGGAGCATCCATTTTGGCCGGAAATTGTAGATGCCGGTGCCGCCTTATATTGTGGCCCCGATAGGTCCACGATCTTAAATCATTTTAGTGAATTGGATGGATTGAGTTTTGCGGAGGATAAGCGTATTTTTGGTGATGGGAACGCTGCGGAAAAGATAGCCAATCACTTAAAAATTTTTAGCTGACAGCATGGCTCACAAAAAAAAGATTGTTGTTTCTGTAATTACTGATCTCGCCACCGATCAGCGTGTGATCCGCATCTGCTCTACACTTCAGGAAATGGGATTTGAGGTTACGGTCCTTGCTCGTAAGTTTAGCGACAGCCTGCCTCTTGAAAAATACAATTTCAAAGCTCACCGTTTCAGGTGTTACTTTAGAAAGGGTACCATGCAGTATGCAGAGTTTATGATACAATTGTTTTTCCGCCTTTTGTTCACACGTACGAATTATTTCTTAGCCAATGATCTGGACAGCCTGCTTCCTAATTATCTGGTCTCTAAAATCAGGCGTAAATATTTGTTTTACGACACACATGAATACTTTACAGGCGTACCGGAGTTAACAAACTCGCCAATCAAATATAAAATTTGGAAAGGGATAGAGGATTGGATTTTTCCGAAACTGAAAACCGTTTATACCGTAAACGATTCAGTGAAAAATGAATATGAGAAAGAATATCCGGTAAAATTAAAGGTGATCCGAAACGTGCCTTTTACCACACATATCCTGCCCGCAACCATGCCTTCAAACTGGGAGGGCAAAATTATTCTTCTGGCGCAGGGTGCCGGATTAAATCCGGGCCGAAGCTGCATAGAAATGATCGATGCCATGCCCTATCTCGACGATCGTTTTCACCTCGTTTTTATTGGTGGGGGAACAGCCTGGGAAGACCTGAAGAAAAGGAGAGAGGAGCTGAAGCTTGAGAACCGAATTGATATGCTCGGCAAGATGCTTCCGTCCAAATTAAAATCTTATACTGCACTGGCTCATTTGGGTTTGAGCATGGATTCGTTTGAAGACAAAAATTACCTGTTCAATTTGCCCAACAAAGTGTTTGACTATCTGCAGGCTTCAGTCCCGCTGTTTGCAACAGCGATTCCTGAGGTGAAAAAGATCATTGATGATTATGATTGTGGGATAGCCATAACCAATACTGCGCCGGACTATCTGGCGGAGGTGATAACCGAACTTTTTGCGAATTCTGATAGATATAATGAATTGAAACGAAACGCTGCTCAAGCAGCCAAAGACCTGTGTTGGGAAAAAGAGGAAGAAAAGTTGAAAGATATTTACCGACCATTCTTGTGATGAAATAGGCATAAATACAGTAAAAAAAGATGACTACCTTATGGAAATAAAATCTCTTGCAAGTACGAATTTTGACGTAGTAGTAAATGCATTTGAGAAGGCGTTCTCAGATTATGATGTCAAATTCAGTGCTGACGAGGTGAAAAGCTTGTGTATCAGACGAGGGTACGTCCCTGAATTGTCGTTTGCTGCTTTTGATCGGGAAGAGATTGCAGCATTTACATTGAACGGTGTGGGGCAATATAATGACGTACATACCGCTTATGATACGGGTACAGGTACACTTAAGGAGTACAGAGGGCAAGGATTGGCAACCAGGATTTTTGAATACTCTGTTCCATTTTTAAGAAAAGCCGGTATAGAACGATATCTTTTGGAGGTATTACAGCATAACGAGAAGGCGGTTTCTGTTTATCAAAAAATTGGATTTAAGGTAACCCGGGAGTTTAATTTTTTTGTATGGTCTAATGATTTGATTACAACAGAAAAAAAAGAGATGAAGCCGGGATACGGACTAAGAGAGTTTGATCTGAAAGAGTATCCCCAACTTTTTCATTTCCGGGATTTCACGCCTTCCTGGCAAAATACTTTTGAATCCATTAATCGGGCTCGTGAAACCTTTATAAACCTGGGTGCATTTTCCGGCCATCAGCTTATCGGATATTGCATTCTGGAACCTCTTTCAGGCGATATAACCCAGTTGGCTGTGGATAAGAATCACCGGAGGAAAGGTGTAGGCTCAATGTTGCTTCAACAAGCAGCGTTAATGAACCAAAACTCAAAAATGAAGATGATCAATGTAGATGCCGAATGTAAGCCTGTTGAACATTTTCTTGCCTCAAAAAACATTGGAATTTCAGGCAAACAGTTTGAAATGATGATGAGTTTATAATTTATGAAATGATGATGAGTTTATAATTAATGATTAGGGACCTGATAATAGATAAGGATGTCTTCCTTTTTATGCAATGAAATGTAAAGGTGGAGATTAAATTAACTCCGGACTCAAATATTATCCATCGAATGAATTACTCATCCGTTCCATCAGTCTGATTACCTCGGCAGCCTCTTTCACATCATGTACTCTTAAAATCTGCGCACCGTTTTGTATAGCCAGGGTGTTAAGCACGGTCGTTCCATTTAGGGATTCGTCGGGCGAAATACCGAGCGTTTTATAAATGGTTGATTTTCGTGAAAGCCCTGCCAGGATTGGTTTACCTAAAATTTTAAATACTGAAAGGTTTTTGAGTAAAAAGAAATTTTGTTCGATCGTTTTGGCAAAACCAAACCCCGGGTCTATGATGACATCATGAATTCCGGCCCGATGACATTGGACAATTTTCTCGATAAAAAAATCCATCATTTCCTTTAAAATATCATCATAATGCGTTCTTGTTTGCATGTCCTCCGGG
Organism: Chitinophagaceae bacterium; assembly: GCA_044463745.1. Classification (GTDB taxonomy): domain Bacteria; phylum Bacteroidota; class Bacteroidia; order Chitinophagales; family Chitinophagaceae; genus Ginsengibacter. The sequence continues at coordinate 6,544 of JBIQMB010000056.1, forward strand.
GTGCCTTTAATGTGCATGCAGATGTATGGAACCCTTAGCCGGCCAACCGTTTTTAGCATCTGATCATCCATCGTTCCGCCGCTGATATCATTGACTATGTCAGCTCCGACTTTTACACAGGCTTCAGCTACCTGAGCGTGGTATGTGTCAACCGAAATTAATTTGTGGGTTCTCTCCTTAATAACGGGAATTAAATGTTGTAATTTTTTTATCTCATTTTCTGCAGAAATTCTTTCACTTCCCGGTCGGGTACTTTGCGCACCGATATCGATGATGTCCGCTCCTTCATCAGCCATCTGAACGGCTTTGTTTATGACATCTTCGTCGGTATGGAGCCGGCTGCCGGGATAAAACGAATCCTCTGTAAAATTGAGGATGCCCATTAACAAAGGTTTATCGATTAAAAATGGTTTTCCGTTGCAATTAAGTGTGTACATAATTTATTTCTTTTAATTTTGGCGGCTATGGCGCAAATTACTACGGATGAACAATATGATAAGGTAATAAATCAGTGTCGGGAGATTTTTTTGAAGAAGACGGCTGATTACGGCACGTCGTGGAGGGTGTACAGGCCTATAGCCGTAGCTGATCAATTGTACATTAAAGCCAAGCGAATCCGTAATATTCAAGAAGGGTATATCCCCAGGGTGCAGGAGGATAATGCAGATGAATTCAGGGGTATAGTGAATTATTCTGTCATCGGATTAATGCAGTTAAGGATTGAACATGAAGAGTGGGATATTCCGATAGAGGAGGTAAAGTCCTTGTACGACGAAACAATTCGTGATGCCAAAGCGCTGATGCAAAATAAAAACCACGACTATGGGGAAGCCTGGCGCGATATGGATGTGAAGAGTATTACAGATTTGATCTTAGCCAAAATACTTCGCATCAGACAGATCGTACAGAACGACGGTAAGACCATGATCAGCGAAGGGATAAACTCCAATTATTATGACATCTTAATTTATGCAGTGTTTGCATTAATACTTTCAAATAACTACTAAAACTATTTGTTTATGAAAACGATTGTAAATGTGTGCAGATGGATAGTGGGTGTACTTTTTATATTCAGCGGACTTGTTAAGGCCAATGATCCGAACGGGCTTTCGTATAAGATGCAGGAATTTTTTGAGCGGTGGGCTGCTGATGGTTTTCTTCCTTCGCTGATGAACTGGCTGCATCAGTTTTCTTTTGAGTTTTCGGTGTTGATGATTGCCCTTGAAATTGTAGCGGGTATTGCAGTTCTTATCGGACTTTGGAAGAACTTCTTTACCTGGCTTCTATTTGTTTTGATTATTTTCTTTACCATTCTTACAGGGTATGCAGCCTTGTCGGGCAAGATAACCGAATGCGGCTGTTTTGGCGATTGCATTCCGCTTACTTCCATGCAGTCGTTTATAAAGGACATCATTTTGTTTGTTCTGATTTTGGTTTTACTACTTGGCAGAAAACATATCAAACCGGCTTTTCCACATCCGGTGAATGTGTTTCTGTTATTGCTTTCCGTCATTTTCTCGTTCGGATTTCAATGGTATGTGTTGCGCAATCTGCCGGTGGTGGACTGCCTGCCGTTCAAGGTTGGTAATGATATATTGAAGTTGCGCGAAATGCCTGCCGATGCGGTTCCTGACAAGGTGGATTATATTTTTGAGTATGAGAAGGAGGGGCAGAAAAAAGAATTTACGGTTAAAGATCTTCCTGATTCTTCCTGGACTTTTGTAAGCAGGAGAGATGTGATTGTGGAAAAGGGGTATAATAATGAGCCTCCGATTAAGGATTATAATCTGATGAGTGCTGAGGGGGAAGAAATTACTGAGGATATCATGAGTCAGGATAATGATTACATTTTGTTTTACGTAAAAGCGATCAAGACTACCTCATCGTCATGGGAGAAGGATTTTATAAAAGTGTATGACTTTGCGGTGAAAAATAAAATTCCGTTTTACATTGTTACCTCTGATCCGGATAATGCGCAAAATTATTTTAATGTAGAAAATAAATTGGATGTGGAGGTATTGTCGCTGGATGCGGTTGCGTTTAAAACGGCTGCGCGTACCAATCCGGAATTGTACCTGATGCATGGCCCGGTGGTCAAGGGTAAATGGGGTAAGGTGAATTTGAAGAAGGTGATTAAGGATTTCGGGTCTTCGAAATAAGTCTTTTAACGCAGAGAAGGGAAGAACGCAGAGGGGGCGCAGGGGAGAGGCTTCCAGGGTTTTAAGAGCGCATATGCTCTTAGGAAATTTCGTCCGGTACTGGTGCAGGCCGTCAGGCCTGTGGCCTGCCGTTACTTAAAAATTATTTCGCTCAAAATTTTATTCGTGGGAGTGATGAAAGCTTTTTTCTCCACCTCCGGAAATTTGAGATCTCGCATACTTTTGGAAAGTTTCGCTGGACTCTGGCTATGCGGAAAAGAAGAAATCAGACTTTCCAAAAGTTTTAGAGGAAGTTGTTAATCTATTGTCCGATTTTGTTCAACGCCCTTCGGGGTTGTGATATATGCTTCACTCCCCACGGTTTCACCGCGGGTTATCGATATTCAACCCGTTCCGGGTTGGAGTTGAAAATGTGTCCTTTTATTTTGGAATATTGATTCGGTATGAAAAAAAAACTCAGATATTTTTTTCGTTTGGACCTGTTTATTTTTCAAAAAATGAAATTCCAATGGCGATTATGCCGGGTTTAAATCGAAATAGGCCATTTGTAAATAAGGTCGTCCCTACGGGCCTGCATAACTTTCCTTGATTTTATTTCTACCAAATGGTCGTGCCGCTGGCACTTGAAATTGCACCTGTTTTTTATCATTTGAACAGAAGCCGTGAGTTGCCAAACTAAACTTTTGGAAAGTTGCAATTAGATGTTTGCAGCGTGCATTCTTCCGGATAAACATCAACCTGATTAATAAATGCGCTTTTCTAAATTTTCCAAAAGTCAGGAAGCTCTTTTCTCCGTTTCCGGGATTTTGATATCCGGTACTGGCGCAGGCCTCCAGGCCTGTGACCTACCGTTACTTAAAAATTATTTCACTCAAAATTTTATTCGTTGGAGTGGTGAAAGCTCTTTTCTGCACTTCCGGAAATTTGAGATCTCACATACTTTTGGAAAGTTTCGCTTGGCTCTAACTATGCGGAAAAGATGTAATCAGACTTTCCAAAAGTTTCGGAGGAAGTTGTTGATCTATTGTTCGGTTTCGTTCAACGCCCTTCGGGGTTGATGATATATGCTTCACTCCCCACGGTTTCACCGCGGGTTATCGATATTCAACCCGTTCCGGGTTGGAGTTGAAAATGTGTCCTTTTATTTTGGAATATTGATTCGGTATGAAAAAAAAACTCAGATATTTTTTTCGTTTGGACCTGTTTATTTTTCAAAAAATGAAATTCCAATGGCGATTATGCCGGGTTTAAATCGAAATAGGCCATTTGTAAATAAGGTCGTCCCTACGGGCCTGCATAACTTTCCTTGATTTTATTTCTACCAAATGGTCGTGCCGCTGGCACTTGAAATTGCACCTGTTTTTTATCATTTGAACAGAAGCCGTGAGTTGCCAAACTAAACTTTTGGAAAGTTGCAATTAGATGTTTGCAGCGTGCATTCTTCCGGATAAACATCAACCTGATTTATAAATGCTCTTTTCTAAACTTTCCAAAAGTCAGGAAGCTCTTTTCCCCACCTCCGGAAATTTGAGATCTCGCATACTTTTGGAAAGTTTCGCTGGACTCTGGCTATGCGGAAAAGAAGAAATCAGACTTTCCAAAAGTTTGGGAGGAAGTTGTTGATCTACTGTTCGGTTTCGTTCAACGCCCTTCGGGGTTGTGATATATGCTTCTCTGGCCCACGGTTTCACTGCGGGTTATCTGGATTCAACCCGTGCCGGGATGTAGGCATATTTTACAGTATAACCTCTACCGGATAAAAGTCTGTACCAATAACAGATTCGTTGTTCTATACTTTCCAAAATCAGATTCTGAAACCTTGAATAAGAATTTCATCTTGCTCTCGATCTGCCTGCGCAAACGAACCAATCCTCCTTCAACCACATCAAAATAAAAAAGGCCACCCTTATATGGAGTGGCCTTTAATCTTACGCGGACTGGACGGGACTCGAACCCGCAACCTCTGCCGTGACAGGGCAGCATTCTAACCAATTGAACTACCAATCCTAAAGAACTAAAACATACC
>JBIQMB010000057.1:0-10712 GCA_044463745.1 Chitinophagaceae bacterium
AGCTCCACTCCTTTATTATTTACCGCCAGGCCACTCTCGTATGCTGCTTCATATCCCCATTCTACGGGGACAGGCACAGGAAGAAGCATATCTTTATCATCCTTGTTATAAACATCAAGAATAAGCTGTACTCGATCAAACAAACCTAATCTGACACCAATATTTTGCTGCTGCGAAAAAGCCCAGGGAATTCCATAGCCAACCCACCCCGTGGTGTAAGGGCGACTGATCCCCGGCACTCCAATATATGACCCCAGCGTAGGTTCGCCTGTGAAACCAAGATCCACACGATATGCCGGGCCACTGTTGAACCGGTCATCATTGAGTAACTTTCCCAGTTTACCATAAGACGCTGTAACAGCAAGGGCATTCAGCTGATCCGGCTTTGAGTTTAACTTCTGATAAATGTCCGCTTCGACACCTACACTATAGGAAGTGAACCAGCGATTGTCGGGTTGCATATTCGATGATCCGTCCCTTCTTATCGTGCCTATTATCCTGAGAAAATTATCATAGCTATAACCCAGATTTCCGTAAAACCCGGCTAATCTACTTTGCATCCGGCTCGGAAAATAATATGCTCTGAAACTTGATTTCAGATAATCAATTGCATTGGGATCACCGTTTACGACATTGATTTTAATAAAATCGTTAGGACCGTTATATGCAAATGAATAATCGTACTTGTTGACATCAGCCATAAAATTTTGTCCTCCGGTTACGCTTAACTTCGATTTTTCAAATTCAAAAACATAGGACAGGGAATTGGAAACAATAAAGCGCTGGTTGTATCCAAAATAGTTACTCACAAAATTGTTCTTTTCAAGAAGTGTTGTCGGCCAGAATACATCCCGTGTACTTTGATTATAATCAAACCCTATTCTACCGTTATAACTTATTCGTGCAAGATTGGCACTTAGTGCCACATATCCTCGTAGGAGGTTAGTGATATTCTTATCCAGCGTTTTACTAAACTCCCGTAAATAAGAATCGTAAAGGATCTTATTAGGTGTGAGTGGATTGGTTAAGTCAGGCAGGTATCTTTGTTCTGCAAGCCTATCCCGAATATTTTTATTGCGTTTTCTGTCCAGGCGGTCATACGAAATCATACTGCTTACCGTGAGCCACTTAAGTGGTGCCACATTGATAAAAAAGGAGCCGGTATAGCGATCAAGACGGGTGGCATCTGCATTTCCCGAATTACGCGTAGCACCGGTAAAGAATCTGAAGTTTGCACGCTCGCTTCCTCCTGTCAGACTCAAATCTACTGAATACAAGGGTTCATTCCTATAGTACGACTCATACCAGTTGGCCGGTCCATAATAATCGGCGTTGGTACTGTCTCTTAAATAGGTAGGATAATTGAGCCGGTCGTTAATGGTTCCATATTTATCGTAAAAAGGAATCCTGAATGCATTTTCGAAAGCTGCATTCACAGGGGTAATTCGTGGTTTTAAAACGCTCCCTGCGTAGGTATTTACACTTATTTCTCTAAAACCACTAACTGCATTTTTTGTCGTGATCCATATTGCGCCATTAGAAGCAAGCGGACCCAATTGCGAAAGCATAGCCGGGTCTTTAATCACTTCTATTGATTTAACGTTATTAAGGTTAATTGATGAAAGGATATTGGTAGCTGTACCTATACGATTAAAATCGTACTTCTGTATTTCATATACAAACGGATTATCCTGCGTGAGCGGAATGCCATTGAGAAAAACGGTTGCCTGATTATCAAATAATTCTCTTTTGCTTAAAAGAGGAGAAGAAATACCACGGATAAAAATATTTTGTTCCGTTCCCGGTTCTCCACTTGGCTCCTGAATATATACTCCTGCCACGTTTCCTTTCATCAATTGCTGTAAGGAAATATAAGGCTGCTTACCGATATAATTAGCCGGTATTTCATAACCCACTGATTTGAATTTATCCGAGAGAGGAGAAATAACGACACCGCTCGTTACTACGGGCTTGATGGTATCAGCCTGAATGTTGGTATCCTTCTCATTACCGGATTGCTTATTTTGATCTCCGGATTGAGCTCCGGCCATCATAAAGCCTGTTAACAGGATGATCCCACAAATAGTTTCTTTTAGATAACAATTTAATCTGCTCATAGAACAAGTTTTATTCCTAAGTCGGGGCATTTAATCCATAAATTTGTACACTTTCTTCAGCTCTCTTATTGTATTACATAATAAGACTGTTCGATAATTTTGGAGACCTCGCTACAGTGAAAGGTTAAAATTAAGTCAAAAAATCGATATGCATATAAGCAACCGTTTGCGCAATTTTTGCGGTTTTTCAACATTACACTGATAATGAATCTCTTAGATCAGAATATTTTTTTCTTTTCTTGTGTTTCATATCATACTTATTAAATTAACATTGCCTTGGGTTGTTATAGTGCCAAAGATTTATATGACCTGTTTTAGTTTTAATTATTTTCCGGTAATATTTATAAAAATGTTGTAGCTTTCGATTCATCTTTTCAAATTCATTAGTTATCTCTCTTTACCAAAACCGTTATATGAACAAACCCATTACCATCAAAGAAATCGCGAGGCAGCTTGGTATTTCACCTTCTACGGTTTCCAGGGCACTGCACGATCATCCCAGCATTGGATTGAGAACCAAGATGAATGTGCAGAAATTAGCGAAGGAGCTGAATTATGAACCGAACAAACTGGCTATTTCTTTCAAAAAAGGAAAGACCTTTACCCTGGGCGTGGTACTGCCCAACCTGATGGAAGAGTTTTTTTCAAACGCCATTAGCGGAATTGAGGATGTGGCCATGGAAAATTCATACAACGTTTTTATCGGACAATCGCACGATAACTCCGACAGGGAAAAGCAAATCATAACCGCCATGAAGGATCAACGCGTGGATGGCATACTCGTATCATTGGCTAAGTACACGCGTGACATGTCGTTTTTTGAGGAACTTAAAAACTTTAATATTCCCATCGTTTTTTTCGACAGGGTTCCTGAATCTGATCAATTTAATAGGGTGTATTATGATATGGTTGATGGAACAAAAGAAGCACTCAACTTTTTGATCGGCCAGGGACACCGTAGGATTGCCATCATCAATGGTCCGGAAGAAATGAAGTCGACAAAAGAAAGAATAGAAACATATAAGGAAGTGATGATTCGCAATAAGATCAAGATTGATATGCAATTGATCACTTCTACCGATCTTTCAGAAAAAGGAAACCTGGATGCAATTGATCGGATTCTTCTCATTCGCCCGCGCCCTACTGCCGTACTTACAATGAATGATTATATAGCACTGGATGCCACCCATCATGCAAAAAAGCAAAAGATTAAAACCAATAAAGAAATAGCATTCGTTAGTTATGCTAACCTGCCCATATCATCATATCTGTTAAATCCGCCTATGGCGTCGCTTGAGCAGTACCCATATACACAGGGCTTTAAAGCTGCAGAAATCCTTATGAATATTATCAACGATCCGTCTGCAGAAAACCGGTTTAAAGATGTGAAAATTCAGGGTAAATTGATTATCCATTAATCTCTCGGATTCTTTATGCCACATAAACATAACCCCATTAAAAAAGGTGTACAAATATTTCATTATTTATACACCCCTTTTAATACTGTTCTGATCTTTTATTCCTGCGTTTCGCGCAGTTCGCCCGCACGCATGGCTACAAGTCTTTCACCGATGAGCTTGTCGAGAACCGAAACGGTTTCACTGACATAAAGATCGCCAGCTACTACTTTTTTAAACTGTTCCTGGCTTTTGATTTTTATTGAATCGCCTGCAACATTCTGTATATCCTGCGGAAGGAAAGAAACGTTCAAATGCTTATCCAGCTTAGAATATTCATTTAACTTTTTAGAAAGCTGCCTTGACTTCACCTGCATTTCCTTATACTCTTTCAGTTGTAATGGAGCCGGCATATTTTGAAAACTATCAATCTCTTCCACCACGGTACGGATTCCTTCAAAATTGGGGTTTTCGCCTATCTCGGCCGTGGCCTCCTTAATAATATTATGAAAACTATATCCCGGATTCCATAATGCATATCGGGCTTTGGCTATGGTATCCCAACCCAGTGCATCCCGCGTATCTTTTTCCCGAATTTTAGCGTTCTCAAGTGCATCAGGAATGATGATATCCGGTACTACTCCCCTCAGTTGTGTAGCACCGCCATCAATCCGGTAAAACTTCCTGAAGGTAAGCTTTACATCGCCCAATCCATCTCCGGATCGGTTGAATAAAAAGTTTTGGGATTGCGGATCGAGCGAAACACTACGCTGCACCGTACCCTTACCGAACGTACTGGTACTACCTATTACGATACCCCGGTGATAATCCTGAATGGCTGCCGCAAAAATTTCGGAAGCTGAAGCGCTCTGTTCATTAACCATCACCACCAATGGACCTGTGTAAACGGGTTCTTTTTCGCGCGAGTCAAGTATGCTCGCCCTTTCTCCCCGGCCTTTGACCTGAACTACAGGGCCTCTCTTTACAAAAAGTCCGACCATATCTACCACATCCTGCAGCGAACCACCGCCGTTGCCGCGAAGATCAATGATGATGCCATCCACATTGGCATCTTTCAACTTCTGCACTTCAATGGCCATATCCGTACTGGATCTGCGGCCTGCCGGGTTCTCAAAATCGGCGTAGAATTCAGGAAGGAAAATGTAACCCAATTTGTGCTCACCCTCTATAATGGCACTTTTGGCAAAAACATCGTCCAGATTTATTTCGTCTCTTAACAAACTTACCACCTTAACCGTACCATCCGGCTTCTTCAACGTAAGTCGCACTTCTGACCCTTTGGTAGATCCTCTGATAAGCTTTACCGCATCCGGCAGCGCATAGCTGGTTATATCTACCGGTGGCTGATCTCCCTGTCCTACCTTAATAATAATATCATCCGGTTTTATTTCTCCCGATTTCCACGAAGGGCTTCCCGTAACAAGGGACAAAACCTTAATCTGTCCGTCCGTTTCGCGAAGCTGAGCACCTATACCATAAAACTTACCACTGAGCATTTCGTCAAATGTTCTCTTATCGATCGGCGCCATATAATTGGTATGGGGATCCATTGTGGAGGTAATGGCATTTACAAAGGTTGAGAATAATTCATCTGTTGTGTTATGGGTTCGGGTGGTAGAAAAATATCGGTCCATTTGTTTGGAAACCGCTTCTATAGCTTCTTTGAGCAATGCAGAATCTGATTTTGGTTTTTCCATTTTGGCAGAATCCCTTTCTTCGAGCAGATTGGCATAGCGGATGAGCACCTGATATTTTGCACGTTTCCTTACAAAATCGTACCTCTCACTATTATTGGAAGGGTAATCTCTCTTATCGCCATCTGTCTGTAAATATTCTTTGACCTTGAAATCCATTGGCTCGGTAAAAGCTCTCTTATACAAAGCTTCAAACTCATCAAACCTTTTCAGATATGTTTCTGTAATATCATAAAATGATTTGATGGGTGCACCATGAATTTCGTCATCAATCCGGTCTGCATATTTCTGAAAATTTTTAATATCTGCGGCCATGAAAATGACCTTATCGCCATCTAATGCAGACTGAAAATTTGCAAGAGCCTCTTTTGAAAAATTATCATCTATTTTTTTAGGGCTGTAATGGCCTTGTTCTAAAACGATGCCCACATTTCTCAATATTCGCTGGTATTTTTCGGTAGGATCCGTGGACATTTTATCTCCGTTACCTCTTACTCCATAGGTGACAAATAACCCTGCCAACAACAGTAACACAAGTACCGGAATAATTCTTTTGCTCATAATAAAATCGGTTATAACGTTCATAAGTAAAATTACCCGAAAATAGGGTTTTACTAAAGATAGTATTTTGAATTAACAAAGGTTTCGTAAAATTTATCAACGGTCAGGATTACGAATCTATTGCCTCTCAATAAATCTGTCAATTTCTATTCTCCGGGGTTTTCATTTATTTAAAAAAACATTTAATTCTTCTCCGCCATAAAAATTCTCCGGATACTTTTAGTACCCATTCTAATTACTACGTACACAAAAACTTCATGTTTGAAAAACTAATACTGCTGAAATCAATTTTCATGCCTTCTATAAAAAAGATGGAAAATACTGCTAAAATGCCATGTGTTTCACAAAAACGTGCGCCCTCGAAAATTAAGGTAACAACTGCCAAAGGCCGCTCTCAAAAGACTTCATTTCAAAATCCCTGAGTGGTTGGGTTTTTCCGGTGAGCACATCCCTCATTCGTGTGAAATTCTTTATCACTTCTTTGTAATTATTTACTTCAATGGTCAGTGGTTCGCGGGCTGTGTTCATCGCTACCATTAAGGTTTGATTATCATAATATCTGAAATAAACATATTCGCCTTTAACAGGAACGAATTGCATCATTTTACCTTTGGTTATGGCATTTGATTTTTTTCTGAATTGACCAAGCTTGCTTACCAGATTAAAGATGCTGTCTTCGCGCGGTGTACGGCCAGAGGCAATAAATTTATTCTGCGGATCACCAGGCCACCCACCCGGAAAATCTTTTCTTACATAACCATCCGTGGGAGAAGTAAAACCTTCCATTCCTATCTCGCCGCCATAATACAACTGCGGAATACCGCGGCAGGTGAGCAGCCAGATCAGAGCTGCTTTATATTTTTTATAATCAGCCCCAACAACACTATAAAACCGGCTGAGGTCATGGTTATCTAAAAAGATAACATTATTACCGGCATCCTTATATACAAAATCATTGCTCAGCGTATTGTATAATTTATTCGCTCCATCGGTCCAGCCAAAGTCTTTTGTCATGGCATCGGTTATGCCCCACAGCAATTGAAAATCTGTAACACCGGGCAGATTACTTTTGAAAGGAATATCAAAATTATTGCGGGTAAAATAACTCTGGTTAACCACTCCGTGTACCCAGGTTTCGCCAAACATAAAGAGGTTCGGAAATTCCGTCAGCAACGCTTCATTGCACCTGTTCATAAAATCCAGATCGTTGTAAGCATAAGTGTCTATTCGCCAGCCATCTATACCAAATTCTTCTACCGTCCAGATGGCATGCTGGATAAGAAATTTTTCTACAAACGGGTTCCGTTGATTCAGGTCGGGCATGCTGGGCACGAACCATCCGTCCTGCATTTTCTTTCTCTCCAATGAACTTTGATACGGGTCAAAAATCGTCTGCTCCTTATAGGTGGTATTGGTGTAAGTATCCCAGTTATTGAGCCAGTCGTGCATGGGTCGGTCAAGCACGGTAAAGTGGTAGCTGCCCACATGGTTATAAACCGCATCCTGAATAATCTTCATTCCCTTTGCATGCGCTGCCTGAATAAGTGAATGATAAGCTGCATCTCCACCCAGCCGGGGATCAATTTTATAGTGATTGGTGAATGCATAACCATGCTCGGTTCTCTCCGGCATATCATTTTCGATAACCGGATTAAGCCAGATGGCTGTTACACCAAGAGATTGCAGGTAATCCAGATGATTTTGAACTCCTTTAAGATCGCCACCATGCCTGTTGAAAACCGTATCTCTGTTTAAGGTCTGGTCGCGCATACCCGGCACGCGATCATTGGTGGTATCACCATTGCTAAACCGATCGGGCATGATTAAATAAATGAGATCTTGCTGCGAAAGTCCCTGAGCATACTCAGTTCCATTTCCCTTTCTTCTTTCTTTCAATTCAAATGGGATGGAAATCTTTTTCTTACCCGTGGTGGCGGTGATATTCATGATACCCGGACGAGCTGCTTCCGTAATTTGCAAATTCAAAAAAACATAGTTCGCATTTTCTGTTTTGCTGACCCGGTCTAAAATTACTCCGGGGTAGTTAATCGAAAAAGATTCGTTTTTGCCAACCCCATCTCCGTGAAGCATTACCTGGATATGGTTGTATTTCATCTCCACCCACCAATTGGTTGGATAAACATTTATCTGTTGCGTTAGCGCTGTTGACGACAAAAAAATACCGAAAGCCATCAGAAGTAAAACACGAACAGTATAAAAAAATTTCTTTATCATATAAACAGAATTTAAGAGATGTGATTTAACCTATGGTAATCTCTGAAACAGCTATCAGTTTGTCATCTGTATCATCCACCAAAAAGTTGCAAAACCCTGCCAGAACCATACAAACACCACCAAACACAAGTGCATAAATAGCCTGATCATGAAACCAATGTTTGATCATGGGACCAACGGTTAAGGAAGCAATCAATTGAGGAATTACAATGAAAAAATTAAAAACGCCCATGTAAAAGCCCATCTTTTCGGCCGGTAACGAACCGGCAAGTATGGCATACGGAATGGTGAGTGTAGAGGCCCACGCTATCCCCACCAAAATCATCGGCACCAAAAGTAGCTGATGATCCTTAATAAATACAAGCATAATTAATCCGGCTCCGCCCAGAACCAGGCTGATCAAATGTGTCCAAATACGGGAAATTTTTCGGGCTAATACGGGTAACAGAAATGCCGCTGCAAAAGATACCAGATTATAGGAGGTAAACATCACCCCTACCCAATCGCCCGCATCCTGAAATGGCTTGGAAGCTGCATCAGTTGTACCATATACATTCTCGGCAATGGCCGCAGTGGTATAAAGCCACATGCAGTAAAAACCAACCCATGTAAAAAATTGAACTACGGCTAATTGCTTCATGGTTTTGGGCATCGAAACCACACCTCGCGATATATCTGCAATTGCAAAAAGCAATCCTTTACTGTTGCGCCGTTCCTCCTGCCATTTCTCTATATCTTCAGGCGGATATTCGTCGCTGGTGACGATGGTCCACAACACAGATAAAAACAATACAGCCGCACCGGCATAAAAAGAGAATTTGACTGAATCGGGAATCTGATTTTTAGGCGCCACATTGCTCACCTGAAAATAATTGGTAAGAATATATGGCAGCAGGGATGCTATAACCGCACCCAGTCCGATAAAAAAAGTCTGGGTAGCAAAACCTAAGGTACGCTGTGCCGGTGGCAATTTATCTCCCACAAAAGCACGGAACGGTTCCATAGATATATTGATACTTGCATCCAGTATCCAAAGCATTACAGCGGCCATCCACAGTACATGCGAGTGAGGCATTACAAAGAGCGCCATGGCAGCAAAAGCAGCTCCTACAAAGAAAAAAGGCCTTCTCCTTCCCCATCGTTTATGCCAGGTGCGGTCGCTCATATATCCTATGATCGGCTGTACGATTAATCCGGTAAGCGGTGCTGCAATCCACAGGTAACCTATCTGGTCTATCTCGGCTCCGAGGGTTTGAAAAATCCGGGAAACATTGGCATTTTGGAGGGCAAAACCGAATTGGATTCCGAAAAACCCGAAACTCATATTGACGATTTGCCTGAAGCTAAGGTGATCAGATTTGGGCATGCAGGAAAGATAATGTGTTAACTATACACAATGATATACAATTATTTTCATACTCTTTTAGATTTTTACCAAACGGCGACTTTTGTGTATTTCCGGCAAACCGGCAGGCTCAGCACGGTTGACACCGGGAGCGGCCTTGCTGTTATTAGCATGCAACCGATTTTCTGTCTTATCTTGTCTTCGTACATTTGAGAAGAATGCTGCGCCAAAAACTATAACTATGGAAAAGGGAATCATCAGGATGAAGGACATTGCCCGGGAATTAAATTTATCGGTTTCTACGGTTTCAAAAGCATTGAAAGGAAGTTATGAAATCAGTAGCGAAACCCAGAAGCGCGTGTTGGATTATGCACAGAAGGTGAATTTCGTTCCCAACCCGATCGCCCAGGGGCTACGCAAAGGAAGAAGTAAGATTATCGCCGTCATCGTTCCCAATATTGATAACAACTTTTTCTCGCAGGTGATCAATGGCATTGAATCCATCGCTTTTGAAAAAGGATACAATGTCATTATTACCCAAACGCATGAATCATTTGAGCGGGAAGTACTGAATGTACATAACCATCTCTCCCGGTCTGTGGATGGTTTGTTGGTTTCCGTTTCATCCGAAACCAATGACTTTGAGCATTTTGAATTTGTGCAAAACAAAGGATTGCCGATCGTATTCTTTGATCGGGTACCCGAACAGATTCAAACTCATAAAATCATTTCGAACAATTTCAAAGGAACCTACCAAGCGACCACACACCTTATCTCCGAAGGCTTTCGTAGGATCGCTCAAATCACAAGTTCCAATTTTCTTTCCATCACCAAAGAGCGGCTGGATGGCTATACCCAGGCTTTAAGAGATCACCAGTTTGAGGTAGATGAAAACCTGATCAGGTATTGCGAACATGGCGGTATGATTGAAGATGAAACGCAGCAAGCAGTGTCTGAACTTTTGAATCTTTCTCAACCGCCTGATGCTATCCTCACAGCCTCTGACCGGTTGAGCATTACAACCTTTAAATTGCTGGAAAAACTGAACATCCGGATTCCTCAAGACATCGCCCTGGTGGCCTTCACCAATTCAAATGCCACTGAAATTTTCAATCCCTCCTTAACTGCTATTGTGCAACCGGCATATAAGATGGGTCAGGTGGCCACGGAGGCTCTTATAAAATTATTAGAACGACGACGAAAGCCGGTTCAATTTGAAAAAACGGTTTTAGATACGGAATTGATTATAAAGAATTCGAGCAGAAGGATTTGATCAGGATTTCTAAACCCTATACTGAACCAATCTTACCTATTCTAAGCCTTCCTATACAAACTACCTCCC
>JBIQMB010000058.1:0-10645 GCA_044463745.1 Chitinophagaceae bacterium
ACTTCATAACTTTTATTTTTTTGTATTATCAATTTCATAACCTGACAATCACCACCCAGAGCAATGATCCACTATAATTTCGCTCTCTTCAACCTCAAACTATTTGTTACCACACTTACAGAACTAAGTGCCATGGCGGCACCGGCTATCATTGGATTGAGCAAAAAGCCATTGATGGGATAAAGAATACCGGCAGCGATAGGAATCCCGACAAGGTTATAAATAAACGCCCAGAATAAATTCTGCTTTATGGTTCGCACAGTCTTTTTACTCAGCTTAAACGCCTTTGGTATTTTAACCAGATCAGACGAAATAATGGCCATTCGGGCTACATCAATAGCAATGTCACTCCCCTTCCCCATGGCAATGCTTACATCTGCCTGAGCCAATGCCGCACTGTCGTTGATTCCATCTCCCACCATGGCCACAATTTTTCCATGCGATTGTAATTCCTTCACATAATCGCTTTTTTGTGCAGGCGAAGCGCCGGCTATATAATGATCTATTCCGCATTGCGACGCCACTGAACTGGCTGTTCCTTCATGGTCGCCTGTCACCATGATTACTTCAAGTCCTTCTGCTTTCAACTGACGGATAGCAGTCGGTGTTGTTTCCTTTATCTTATCTGCAATACCCACAATACCTTTCACCTCTTTGGTGTCTGAGAAGAATATGAGCGTGTACGCTTTCGCAGAATAGGATTTCATTTTATCCAAAATATCGACCGGAATGGTGATTTCTTTTTCATCCATCAGTTTTTTGTTTCCGGTAAAGAACCTTTCATTTCCAATATTTCCGGAAACTCCCTGTCCGGTTATGCTGCCAAACAATGTTACTTCCGCATATTCTTCAGGCAATGAATTTGTAATAGCATCAGCCAGTGGATGTTCAGAAAGTTTCTCCAGGGAAGCCAATTCTTTTTCATAACTCTTGCCGCTCCAGTATATGCCGGCTATCACAGGCTTCCCTTCCGTAAGGGTACCGGTTTTATCCAAAATAATGGTATTAACCTTTGTTCCTAATTCCAGGCTTTCTGCATCTTTTATCAGTATTCCATTTTCTGCTCCTTTGCCAATACCCACCATAATTGCAGTAGGGGTGGCCAAGCCTAGAGCACACGGACACGCAATGACCAGAACAGTTACAAACGCCAGTAATCCATGCGTTACAGCACTGTCGCCTCCGAGTATAAACCACAAGATCATGCTTATAAATCCGATTGCTATCACGATTGGAACAAAAATGCCGGCAATCTTATCTACTAATTTCTGCACCGGCGCACGGCTGCCCTGCGCTTCCTGAACCATGGCAATTATATGAGCAAGCATGGTATCTTTACCCACCTTTTTAGCTGCGAACTTAAAGCTCCCGGTCTGGTTGATGGTGCCTGCAAAAACGTTTGCATTTTCTTTCTTTTCTACCGCCACCGGTTCACCGGTAATCATGCTTTCATCCACATAGGATGCACCGGAAACAACCACTCCATCCACAGGAATTTTATCACCCGGACGAATGAGCAATAAATCCCCTACCATTACATCTTCAATGGAAACTTTATGGGTCTGTCCATCATGGTCCACTCTTAAAACCGTATCAGGTTGTAGTCCGATCAGCTTTCGGATAGCTGCTGAGGTATTGCCTTTCGCTCTTTCCTCTAAGAGTTTACCAATAAGAATAAAAGCGATGATCACTCCCGCTGCCTCAAAATATACATGCGGTGTGATGCCATGAGATAACCAAAAGTGTGGAAAAAATAAATTAAATAAGCTAAACAAATATGCGATGCCCGTACTCATTGCAACGAGGGTGTCCATATTGGCTTTCCCATGCTTCAACTGCTTCCACGCACCTATAAAAAATTGCCGTCCAAATACGAAAACAATCGGAGTTGCCAGCATCCACATAATCCAATCAGCATATGGCATATTCATAAATACCATTCCGATGAAGACCAGCGGCACTGAAAGTATGATGGCAAGTGTTGTTCTCCGCTTCAAAGATTTATAAGCTTTTTCATGCACTTCATCTACCAAATCATCCACACCTTCCTCTTCTACAATCATATCATAGCCCGCATCCTGCAAGGCTTTTTTCATTTCCACCGGGCTAATCTTTTCCGGAGCAAATTCTACGCTGGCCTGGCCATTGGCATAGTTAACCGCCACTGAAACAACGCCGGGCAATTGCTCCAAAGTTGTTTGCGAGCTTACCGCACATGAAGCGCAGCTCATGTTAAGTACCGGAAAATTCTTCTTTACCGTTTGGAAAGATGGAAATGTTTCCTTCTCTGTGGTATTGTCAATTATCGTTTCCATAAGTGCAAAGTTCAGACAATGGTAGCGCGAAAAGGTATATTTTTGTGGAAGAGTTGTACAGATTAATGGGAGGTTTGCTAAAAATACCAGGATGAAATCCGGAACTTTGTCAGGGACATAAACGGGTAGTGAACCTTGTTATATTTTATGTCAGAAAATTAATCTAAACCACTTTATAGAGAGATGCATTATATCAGAATTAATTACCTCTTCCCCACCCATATCACATTCGCCACTTTCCGCTCACCCAGGTGATCATACTTTTTATTACCCGTCGGATGACTAACGACACCATTATCCTGTTCACCGCTTATCCACATGGTGGTCGATCCGCCGCCATCAAGGTTCAGAGCCGAAACACATTTCATCGCCTGAAAAAACTTGCCGAATTCATCATTGGTAAATCCGGCTGACTCTTCAGCATTCCCATCTACAGTTACAAGCAGAAGATAATTGGTTGCGGTAATGCCGACACCAGTGCGGCTGTATCGTTTGTCGTTAAACCGACACTTTTTCTCCTCATGTTTAAACATTTTTTTGATTAAAACTGTAACCAAATTCAAAATCAATCGTTCCACTTAACAAAGCATTTTACCATTTATCATGAAAATTAAACTATGTAATCACTTTCACCATGAACTATGCATTGCATAGTACCAATATTTGCACAGTAATATAAACAATATGAAACAATTATTTAGCCTCTTTCTTATTCTCGTTTGCACCTTTTCTGCCCAGGCTCAGCCAGGAAATATTAAAGGTAACTTACATAACGCAAAAGACAGTTCCTCTATAATGGGAGCCTCCATCATCCTATACCGATCGAATGACTCAGCTATTGTTAAAGCAGAATCAACCGACCATAACGGAGCTTTCGTTTTAGATAATATTCCGCCCGGTAATTATTACCTGAATATCTCTTCCATAGGTTTTAAATCGCAGTCAATAAAAAATATCCATCTTTCGGAAGGGAAACAACTAAACATCGGCGCTATCCAACTCCTGGAGTCCGCTACCACCCTTGAAAATGTGGTTGTGAAAGCTACCAGGCCACTCATCGAACGAAAAACGGACAAACTGGTTTTTAATATCGGTTCAGATATTTCTGCCCCTACCAGTACAGCCCTGGAGATGCTCGAAAAAGCACCGGGCGTTACCGTGGATGCAGACGGCAATATCAGTTTAAAAGGCAAGTCGGGGGTAGTCATTATGATCGATGACAGACCAACTTATATGTCGGCATCTGAGCTAACAAATTACCTCAAAAGTCTTCCTGCATCCTCGCTTGATCAGTTTGAGATTATGACCAACCCTTCAGCTAGGTACGATGCAGCCGGCAATTCAGGGATTATTAATATCAAAACCAAAAAGGTAAAAAATCAAGGGTTCAATGGTAGCTTTACCACATCAGTTCGGGTGAACAACAAGTTCAGCAATAGTGAAAACTTCAATTTTAATTATCGCAATGGCAAAATAAATCTCTTCGGAAATTACAGCCTTAGCCTTCAAAACTTTAAGCAGGAACAAACCATTTTACGTCTTTTCAGAAACCCTAATACCAAAAATATTGATGGAAGATTTGACCAACTCAGTTTTAGGGAGGGATTCAATAACAGCCATAACCTCCGCCTCGGAATGGATTATTATGCCGGCAAAAACACGATCGCAGGTTTTGTGTTTACGGGAAATAAAAGCAACGACCGAACGGATTTTTCAAGCGACTCCTGGTTTAAGGACGCAAACAATAACCCGGATTCCGGGCTGATAGCTACAAACAGATTTGATCAGAAAACAAATAAGTTTTCAGGAAACCTGAATGTGAGGCACCAATTCAATTCGGGAAAAAGCAGCATGACCGCAGATCTGGATTATATCGTTTACGACATTCCATATACAACCACCCTCATTACCCGGTACTTCCTTCCCGATCAGTCGCAATACAGGCCACAAACTTACCTGTCAGGAAATATTCCCGCTCTCATAAAAGTGTACTCAGGAAAAACCGACTTTAAATTCCCCATTGAAAAGTTGGGTCAAATCGAAGCAGGCCTAAAAGCGAGTATAGTCAGAACAGACAACAACGCACAATACAAAAACAGAATTGCAGGCCACGATGAAGATGACCTTGGGAAATCAAACCATTTTATTTATGAAGAAAATATACTGGCCGGATATATTTCATGGAGTAAGCAGATAGAAAAATGGTCATTTCAGGCAGGTCTGCGTGCCGAAAATACGCACGCACTGGGTCACCAGTTGGGAAACGCCATCGTGCCGGATTCATCATTTACGAAGGATTACGTAAATCTTTTTCCAACTGCCTATATAAGCTTTGCGGTTGATAAAAATAATCAGATAGGTCTGAACACAGGAAGACGAATTCAACGGCCGGGATACGCCTCCCTTAATCCATTTCTCTACTATATTGATGAATACACTTATCAGGCGGGCAATGTGTATCTGCAACCTCAATTTACCAATGTATATGAAATATCGCACGACTTTAAATCCCTCATTCATTCTTCCATTTCCTACAGCTACACTACGGATGCCATTACGGAGACCCTGATACCGGATGCTGAAAAGAAAGTCATTTATCAAACCGCCGATAACCTGGCGACCCAAAAAGATCTGGCGTTCAGCTCAGGCATCTATTTAAAAACAGGCAAGCATCTAAAAACGAATCTGAGCGCAGGTGTAAACTACAAAAGCTTTGAAGGCAAGATTTCAGACAACTATTTAGTTAACACATCGGGCTGGATGTATATGATTAAGATGAGTGAACAGGGATCGTTTGGCAAAGGTTGGTCGGCAGGGTTGGATGCATTTTACATTTCGAAACAACCGTACGGCCAGCTTCATCTCGGAGAAATGTGGCGGGTAGATGCTTCCTTGCTCAAATCGGTTTTGAAGGACAAAGGAAGCCTGTCGTTTTCAGTGCGAGACATCTTCAATAGCCAGAAATTTGAAGTTTATACCTACGGAGAAAACCTCAACATCAAATCGATAAACCAATCATCAAACCCTACCTTCAGTGTGAGCTTCAGATACAATTTTGGCAAGCCCATTAAAGGGTTAAAAAATTACCAATCGGGCAGCGCTGCTGATGAACAAAGCCGTATCGGAGGGAAATAAAATAAGCAACATATGTAGAACTAATATTCTCATAATGTGTGAACAGAAGGCGGGCGGTACATCACCCGCCTTTTTTATTTCAAAATAATGGTTGCTCGATAGCTTATACACAAAACAAAATTTAGATAACTATAAACATTTGTTTCATTTAATTTTTTTTACCTTGACCGTTTCTCATTTGTTGAAGGATAAATCCATGTTTTACAAATGAGTACACAAAATTCAAGAGGCTGCTATCGGCTCTCCTATTCATAAACAACATACAATGGCGCAAAGTAATCAGGAACTTTTAGATCAGATCTATAACATGATCGAAACCTTTAAAGACAAAAGACAAAAACTCATCGATCTTCATGATCTTATCTTTAATCACTACTATGTACAACCTAAGCCTGAATCACCTGATATTCCGGAAAACTACCGTCCTGTAGTACATGAAATTGCCGAGATGCTGGAGGAAACTGTTTATGTTGTAAATCCTGAAACGTGCGAATTCGTCTCCTTCCCTATGATGGGTAATTACATGATATTGGGCTTTGAAGAGATGGAAGACAGGATTCAGGAATTGGAAAAAGAACTCGGGAAGGATGGCAATATTAAGAAGGAACTTGAAACCGGAGATATCGATCAATTGTATTATGATGAGTATCTGAAAATGCGTGACTGGGAAAATAAAATTCAAATTGATCCACCCCGGTCAAAGGACTCTTACCGCATCATGGAAAACTTTGTTCATTCACTTCCAACCGGCAAAGTCAGAAATGACCTGTTAGATGCCATCAGCAGAAAAAAACCTTTCCGTAATTTCAACGCTATTATTCATAATTCGTCTGCCCGAGAACAATGGTTTAAATTCAGGCAACAGGAGCATGAAAAATATGTGTGGAACGAAATTGATTTCGGCTTAAGATATCCTGATCAGGAAGATGATGATGAAGAAATGATGGATGATTAACTTTTTGATCACTCCTTTAAACTCCGATTTTGTCATTCCCCATTTTTAGATGACTTTTGTAATTGCATGGATCAAAAAATAATCATAACCATCGATGGGCTTTCAAGTTGCGGGAAAAGCACACTGGCGCGTCAACTCGCCAAGGAGCTGGGGTATCATTACATTGACAGTGGTGCGATGTACCGAGCCATCACACTCTATTTTTTGAGAAACAATATAAGCTTTGAAGATTGCGACCAGATAAAGGAAGCGCTGAAAAATATCAATCTCCATTTTGAAATCAATCCTTACAATATGCACTCCGAAATTTATCTTAATGATGAAAACGTGGAGTACATCATCAGGGATATTATCGTGGCGGAAAAGGTATCGGAAGTAGCAGCTATTAAAGAGGTCAGAGAATATGCCGTGGCGGCCCAACAAAAGATGGGCGAAGCCAGAGGAATTGTTATGGATGGCCGTGATATCGGAACCACTGTTTTTCCCGATGCCGAAGTCAAGATATTCATGATCGCAGATGAAGCGGTAAGAGTAGAAAGAAGGTTTACGGAAATGTACGATAAAAATCCGAATATTACCGTTGAAGAAGTGAAGGCAAACCTCGAGATGCGGGATTATATTGACAGCAATCGTGAAATAAGTCCTTTACGAAAATCAGACGATGCGTTTGTTTTAGATAACACAAATCTGAGCCCGAGGCAGCAACTGGATATCGCATTAAATCTGGCCAAAAAACATTTACCCCAAAGTTAATTTGAATCTCTACTGAGCCGGGCCGGCCAATTCTCTTATCCAGATATTTCTAAAACTAATCGGCTTGCTTGGATCACCATGCGCCTGCAATTTAATCGGGCAGGCACCGTGTGCATTGTATTCAGGATATCCCCTGTAAACTGTTTTACCCTTTAACTCAACATTGTTCTGAACCAGAATCCCATTAAAGAACAAAGTAACCCGCGCCGGACTTTTTAGGCTTCCGTTTTCATTAAATCGTGGAGCCGTCCATACTACATCATAAGACTGCCACTCTCCGGGCGGACGGTTTGCATTGACCAGCGGTGCAAATTGTTTGTATATACTACCTGCCTGACCATTTACATAGGTTTTGTTTTTATAGCTGTCCAGAATTTGAATTTCATACCCATCATCCCCGCCTCCGGTTGATGCAAGAAAGAGGCCACTATTGCCACGAGCCTGACCTTCTCCTTCAATATCAGCCGGAATCCGCCACTCGATGTGAAGCTGATAATCCATGAAAGAACGACGGGTTTCAATATTTCCTGCTTGTTTATTTACTGTCATCACACCATCTTCTACAATCCATTGCGCTGGTGAACCCGGATTTTTGACAGAAACCCATTCTGAGAGGTTTGTGCCATCAAATAAAATGATAGCATCCGACGGAGGCATTGCATCATAGGCGCCGGGTGTTACCACAGGAGGCACAGGACTCCAGACTTCAGTTTCTTCAGGTTTCATTTTCTTTTGCGACAGGCCATTTTGTGCTAAACACAAAACAGCGATGATCATAATAAATTTATTCATTTTATTATTTTGATTCAGGGTAGCTTGCACACTCAGCCAATTCCTGTTCGGTGTAAGCCAGTCCATATTGTTTCAGCACTTCATCCGGAACACCATTCCACATATTAGGCTGATTACCCATGTAATTCAAATCCTTCAGGCCTATCTGCGAAGTGTAGAAGCCGGTAGCAGTCAGGTTGCGCACCAAACTGAAAAACGCCACTCCCTGCGACATTTCCTTCTTTGCTTTTTTGGGATAAGCAATCATGTCAATAAGTTCCATCTGCTCACCCGATTTGCAATTAACAAACACACTGTTGTACCTTTTCAGGCATTGTTGGTCGAGCCACTGAAGGCCCCCACGCATGGGCAGTTTATGCTCTGGCTTATCCTTTACAATGAATTCAATAAAATCAGGAACACCCGCATCCGAAGCACTACCGCTTACCTCATCTTTGGGAATGATGATATCGCCCAGCAGAGTAATAGTAGCCATTTCGTGAGGAGTGAAAAACGTTCCTTCAGCCTCCACTTTATCGTCATGGGCTGTTTCTTCCTGCATACGACCCGAAGGCTTCGTAGGTTCTTTGGAAACGGTTAGACCTTTGGAGGGTTTCTTATCTTTAGTATCGCATGCTTCCAACAACACACCGGTAGAGACGGTGCCAAGAGCTATAACTTTTAATGATTTTCTTCTATCCATGTTGTCGAATATTTTTAAAGGTTATTCTTTTTGAGCTGATCAACGATGTACTCGGATGTACGCATACTTAAAGCCAGGATTGTCCAGGTCAGGTTCTTATCTGCCTGCGATACAAACTGGCCTCCATCCACATTAAACAGGTTTTTACAATCATGTGCCTGCGCATATTTATTCAGTGCCGAATTTTTCGGATTATTTCCCATGCGGATGGTGCCTGCTTCGTGAATAATATTTCCAGGATTATGCAGCCCGTAATTATTCTCCGGCCCATCATCTCCACCCCAGGTTACTACAGCCCCCATGGCATGAAGTATCTCTGCAAAGGTCTCCTTCATGTGCTTAGCCTGCATAATCTCGTAATCAGAGTACTTGGTGTGAAACTTAAGCACGGGTATCCCATACATATCCACCACATTCGGATCTATTTCGCAATAATTATCCTCTCTGGCGATGGATTCACCTCGTCCGGCCATTCCAATATGTGCTCCATAAAAATAGCGGTAATCTTCTTTTAGAGAAACACCGTACCCTCCGGCTTCCTTCTGTTTTCCTTTAACCTTAAACTTTCCGTTCAGATTTTCGATTCCCCAGCTAAACCCGTAAAGTGGCATACCAAAACCTCCTCCATATTCAATGTGATAACCGCGAGGGAAATCCAGTTTCTTATTATCCAGCCACCAGGGAGTATAAACGTGCATACCTCCCACCCCGTCTTCATTGTACCGCTTTCGGTCAAAGAGTTCAGGTATAATTCCACCCATATCGGCACCGGTACTGTCGTGCAGATACTTACCAACTACATTACTCGAATTTGCCAGGCCGTTGGGATGGCGCGGAGACTTGGAATTGAGTAAGAGACGGGCCGATTCACAGGCACTCGCGCCCAGTACCACAATCCTGCCCTTGATCTGGTATTCCTGCATATCTTCTTTATTCACATAACTTACACCGGTAGCCAGGCCGTCTTTATTAGTGAGTACCTCTCTTGCCATGGCATTGGTAAAGAGATCTACATTGCCCGTTTTCATTGCCGGAAAAACCAGACATGACCCGGAAGAAAAGTCGGCATAAACCTTACAACTTCTGTTGCATTGCCCACAAAAAAAACACTGCCCTCTTTCGTTATTGATTTGTTTGGTCAGGATACTCAACCTGGAAGGCACCACAGGCACGCCGATGCTATTTCCTGCACGCTTAACAAAAAGCTCATGCAGCCGCGGACGGGGAGGCGGCAGAAAAATACCATCCGGCTCGTTGGGCATATCCAAATTGGTGCCATATACGCCAAGCAGTTTATCTATCTTATCGTAATAAGGTTTTACATCATCATAACTAATGGGCCAGTTATCTCCTAATCCATCAAAATCTTTGCCCTTAAAATCTCTGGGCCCGAATCGCAATGAGATTCTCCCCCAGTGATTGGTTCGGCCCCCCAGCATACGAGCACGCCACCATTCCCAATTAGAGCCCGGCCCCTGGGTGTAAGGTTCTCCATCAATTGTCCATCCCCAATAGCAACCATCAAAATCGCCAAATGGCCTGAATTTGGTGGTAGCTCCCCTTCGTGGCGACTCCCATGGGAATTTTAATTGTGCTGAATCAACTGCCGGATCATAGTAAGGGCCGGCTTCCAATAATGCTACCTTCAGGCCGGCTTTGGCTAATACGTAAGTAGCCATTCCCCCTCCGGCGCCTGAGCCTATAATAACAGCATCATATTTTTTCGGCTGTTCTTTAATCTGGAATTCTCCCATAAGTTGTAACGATAAATTTTATTCTTAAAAGAGTTTGAAATTAATAAAATAGATTTAAAGTGGAGAATAAAAATTATTATTCCTTTGTCTGAAACCGACGAAACCTTTAATACCTTTATTTATTACGGGTTTATCCATTTATGTTTTTTATGCCTATGCGATATTGATACTCTAAATGATAAAACAAATATGGTGACAAGAAATAAATGGCTATACTAAATAAATAGTGGTTGCATTAATAAAACAAATATATTGGGTG
>JBIQMB010000059.1:0-10629 GCA_044463745.1 Chitinophagaceae bacterium
TGCCTGGCAGCCAGCAAGGCAGCGCCCATCCCACTTTCGGCAGCACCCAGTATGATTATTTGTTTTTTCATTTTATTTCAACTTTCAGCTATTTTGTCTTCCTTATCTGAGTTTCAAAGTCACCACGGCCATAACGATAGATATGATCGTGACAATCCAGAAGCGCACTGCGATTTTACTTTCATGATAACCCAGCTTCTGGTAGTGATGGTGCAATGGGCTCATCAGGAAGACCCTGCGCCCCTCACCATATTTCTTTTTGGTGTACTTGAAATAAGTAACCTGAATCATCACACTCAGATTTTCGACAAGGAATACAAAACAAAATATCGGAATCAATAATTCTTTACGTACAATAAATGCAAGAGATGCAATAATTCCACCCAATGCCAGGCTACCGGTATCGCCCATGAAAACCTGCGCCGGATAAGCATTATACCATAAAAACCCAACGCATGCGCCTACAAAGGCCGCCACAAAAATGGATAGCTCGCCCAGGTTGGGTATATACATAATATTGAGATAATCGGCCAATATGATATTGCCGCTCACAAATACAAATACCCCGAGCCCCACACCAATCACCGCACTCACACCCGTCACCAATCCATCCAATCCGTCTGTGAGATTCGCCCCATTGCTGACGGCTGTGACAATGAAAATAACGATCAGGATATAAAGTATATAAGTAAACTTTTCAAGACTTGCCGGAAGCAGTTTGGCATAATTGAACTCATGGCTCTTTACGAAAGGAATCGTAGTAATGGGTGTTTTTACCGTTACAAATCTATGCGCAACGCCATTGGTAATCACGGTGTCTTCTGCCAGCTTTTGCTCACCTCGCTGAGGCACAAAAGCCGTGGTAGATTTGCTGCCTACAATTTCACGCTTTACAACCACATTATTATTAAAGTAAAGCGTAGCACCAATGATGATACCCAGCATCACCTGACCAAAGACCTTGAATTTGCCGGCAAGTCCGTCAGCATCTGATTTTTTGTACGCTATTCCCTTGCTCTTTGCAATCTTCTTGGCTCTGATCTTCAAATAATCGTCGATAAAACCAATAACCCCCAGCCACACCGTGCACAACAACATCAGCCGGATATAAACTTTACTGAGATCAGCCAGTAACAAAGTAGGTATCATGATTCCGGCCAGAATAATTATACCGCCCATCGTAGGCGTGTCTTTCTTTTGGTTTTCGCCCGCAAGCCCCAGCTCCCTGACCGATTCGCCTATTTGCTTTTTCTTTAAGTAATTAATCAGCCTCTTACCATATACTGTGGTTATGAAAAGAGAAAGTATCACCGCTGCCAGTGTACGGAACGAAATGAAATGCAATAGACCGCTCCCGGGAAATTTGATTCCCTGCTGACTAAACCATTCAAAAAGGTGATACAACATGATTACTTATTTAATAATTGAAACATTTCTGCCAGCACTTCTTTATCATCAAAATGTTTTTTTACACCATTGATTTCCTGATACTTTTCATGTCCTTTACCCGCCACCAGGATGATATCTCCTTCATTTGCAAAAGCCACAGCAGCCTTTATTGCATCCTTTCGTTCGGTAATGGATATATATTTTTTTCTGGCTGTCACGGGCACCCCGGCTTCCATCTCTCGGATAATCTGTTCAGGATCCTCATACCTCGGGTTATCGGAAGTAAAAATGACGCGATCACTGTATTCGCATGCTACGGCTGCCATTTCCGGCCTCTTGGTCTTATCCCTATTGCCACCGCAGCCCACTACAGAGATTATTTTGGTTTCGCCCATACGAAGATTTTTGATTGTAGCCAGTACGTTCAGTAGTGCATCGGGTGTGTGTGCATAATCCACAATACCGATGATTTTATCAATCTCAGAAACGTGGTAATCAAAGCGGCCTTCTGCGCCCTGAAGTGTGCTCAGTTTTTCCAGCACTTCTTCCTTGTGGCGCCCTAAGCAAATAGCAGCACCATACACAGCCAGTAAGTTATATGCATTGAAAGCGCCGATGAGTTTAAAATGCACTTCGATATCGTTAATACTCATCTGCAAACCCATGAGCGAATTCTCAAGGATTTTCCCTTTGAAATCAGACATGGATTTAAGGCTATAAACATATTTTTTTGCTGAAGTGTTTTGTAGCATAACCAGCCCTCTACGATCATCACCATTCGTTAATGCAAATGCCGTTGATGGCAAAGAATCAAAAAACGATTTTTTCACCCGGATGTACTCATCAAATGTTTTATGATAATCCAAATGGTCATGGGTAATGTTTGTAAAAATGCCGCCTGTGAATTTTAACCCTGCAATCCGATGTTGATGAATCGCATGCGAACTGACTTCCATAAATATATAACTACACCCTCCTTCGTACATGACCGATATCAACTCGTTCAGCGAGGCCGGATCCGGAGTGGTATGGTCACTTGGAAGGATCTTGTTTCCAATCTGATTTTGAACAGTACTGATCAATCCGCAATGAAAACCAAGCGCTGAAAACAATCTGAATAAAAGAGTAGCTACCGTGGTTTTGCCGTTGGTACCGGTTACCCCCACCAGTTTTATTTTTCCGCTTACATCTCCATAAAAATGATGCGCCATCACACCGGCTGCTATATCTGATTTTTCAACCTGAACGTAGGTTACACCTTCTTTTAGTGTATCAGGCATTTTTTCGCATACGATAACCGAAGCACCTTTTTCCAAAGCCTTGCCAATGTATTCATGACCGTCGGTTACCGTCCCTTTGACAGCCACAAAACACGAAAACTTATCCACTTTTCTGGAGTCGATTTGTATATCGCGTACCATGGCATCACTCGCCCCTTTTACGGACAAAACCCCTGCGTTTTCTAATATGTTACTTAGCGTCTCCATTAATTTAGTTCTATGTTTATAAGTTCTCCTTTTCGCATATCCGCATTCGCTGACAGCGACTGCTTTACCACCCTGCCTCTTCCTGAAACCGCCACTTTTAGTCCGGCTTCCTCGAGCATATAAATAGCATCTTTTAATCCCATCCCAATCACATCAGGCACCTTACCCTTGGCTGAGGCTGTCGGATTGAGCGTTTGCACCCTACCGTTTTGCAGATAAGCAACCGACCACTGATCTTTACCCGATTTTTTTTCTTCGCGGTAAGGCAATCTGGTAAACAGATTATTCAAATCCGCTGTCATACCCGTTAGCCGGTAAAAATTACTGTCGCTGAGCGAAGCAAACTGTTCAACCTGTAATCTGCCCAACCGATTGGCGTATATTTTGTCGGCCACTTCTTTGAACACCGGCCCCGCTACTACACCGCCATAAGCCAATCTTGATTCCCTTCCGTTCTGAATAACCACCGCAATGGTGTATTCTGGATTTTCGTATGGGAAGAAACCCATAAATGCCGACTGGTAAATTTTGTTTCCTTTATTGTATCCGCGGTTGTCCATCGCCGTTACAGCCGTACCGGTTTTACCGCCAAACAAATAATAATCACTCTTCAATGCCTTGGCCGTACCATGTTTGGACTCTACCACTTCAAGCAGGCACGCCTTTAGTTTCCCCAGCGTTTCCTTACTGCATATTTTATCTACCAACACCTCAGGCTTGAACTCCTGAACTACATTGCCCATTTCGCTGATGGAATTAACCAGATAAGGTTTCATCATTTTGCCATCATTGGCCACGGCATTATAAACCATCATCAGTTGCAGCGGAGTAAGAAGCTCTTCGTAGCCATGTGCCATGTATGGAATGGTGGTTTTGGTCCAGTACTTACTGGAAGGCTCTTTGATAAAGGGTTTTGCAGTTCCTACAATATCGATTCCGGATTGCTGATTGAGGCGAAGATGTTTAAGGTGGTCAATGTATTTCTGAGGTTGATTGTGATAATACTGATCGGCTAATTTGGCAAAGGCAACGTTGCTCGACATGGCAAATGCGTCCTTGACAGAAACCCGGGTTGTGCCTTTATGCGAATCATGAATGGTAAGGCCGTAAAATCTTTTTGATCCGCCTTCGCAATCTACGATGGTACTCGTATCTACATATTTATCCTCGAGCAAAGCCAGCAAGGTGGTTAGTTTGAACACAGACCCCGGTTCGGTACGTCTGCCCAGTCCATAATTATAATCCTCCCAATACTGCCCGTTTTCCATCCTGCCCAGGTTGGCAATGGCTTTTATCTTTCCGGTTTTAACCTCCATTACGATGCAGGTACCGTGCAGGCTGTTATTCTGCTCCATCATTTTCAGCAGTGCATTCTCAGCTACATCCTGTATATAGGTATCAATGGTGGTGGTGATATCTTTTCCGTTTTCGGGGTCAATCTCTGCACCATCCACAGGTATGTAAGCTCCGGCTGCATACCGTACCAGTTTTTTACCGGTTTCGCCTTTCAATACGTTGTCATAAGAGCGCTCCAATCCTACGTTTTTACTCGTATCTCCCCTTGATAACCCGATGGTACGGTTAGCCAGCAAAACGTAAGGATTGACCCTGTTGTCCCTGACTTCGATAATGAAACCACTTTTATTCCGCCCTTGTTTTATCAACGGAAACTCGCGCATCACCATATAATCTTCAAAAGCCATCTTTCTTTTCAGATTATAATAGCGTAGCTTCTTCTTATACCCGTCCATCAGCTTTTTCTTATACACCGCAGCGCCGGCATCTCCAAATAGATTAGCAAGATTGATGCTCAGTGAATCCACATGCTTGTAAAACAATTTGCCATTGTCTTTGCGCAGTCCGTCTGCCCCAAAATCGATGAACACATCAAACACCGGAATAGAGGTACTTAACATATTTCCGTCTTCACTAAAAATGGTTCCTCTTTCGGCATCTGTCTTTATATATTTAAGATGCTGCTTTCTGGCCAATGCCTTAAGATCTTCGCCCTCCACCCTCTGGATATAAATGGCTGCGCCCAATACCAGTGCTCCCAGTATCAGTATCCCCAGAAAACTGAGGTGTACGCGCCACAATATGTCTCTTCTTATATCCAATTTATTATCTTTCTTCCTTTTTAATCATAACAGGAGGCTCTGTCAATTCTTCTAAACCGAGGGGAGCCACTGCCTTTGCCAGTTCACTTTGTTTACTTCTAAATATCACATCTCTCTTTACGATCTTATATTCATACTCCAGTTCCTTTACTCTCTTTTCAGTTTTGGAGGTTTCACGAATCATTTTATCCGCATAGTGCCCATTGGCTATGTAAACCACGGCCAGCAACGCCCCGAAAAAATAAAACGGAATGTTCTTCACCAGCCACCTGTTGTACTGAGCCGACTTCCTTTTGGATCCGGTTTCAGCACGGACAACCTGTGGCTCCATTTCATTTATAACCTCTTCTGTCTGCATTTCTTCTGTCATGCTCTTATATTTTTTCCGCTACCCTGAGTTTCGCACTCCTTGATCGCGGATTTTGTTTTAGCTCTTTTTCCGAAGGCAACACCGGCTTCTTATTTACCATCTTCAGCCTTGCATCCGGAGCGCGTCCAAATTCATCTGTATGCCTGATGCCTTCAATGTTTTCGTACCGGAGAAAATTTTTAACGATTCTGTCTTCTAATGAATGAAAGGTGATGATGGCTAATCTCCCTCCTGCGGCCATAACATCCACGGATTGCTGTAGCATTTCTTCCAAAGCTCCCAACTCGTCATTTACCTCTATGCGGATAGACTGATATACCTGCGCCATATACCGTTGGGGATTTCCTTTGGCAAGCGGAGCGAGAACCGCATTCAAATCAGATAGTGTTTTAAAGGGTTTGATTTGTCGCGCCTGAATGATGGCTGCTGCCAAAGTTCTGGCGTTGGTAACCTCTCCATAATTCTGAAACAGCAATTGCAGATTTTTTTCATCATACTGATTCAGAACATCTGCTGCCGTAGGGCCACTCCCCTTCCTCATTCTCATATCCAGGTTCCCTTCAAAGCGGGTGCTGAAACCTCTCTCTGCGGTATCTAACTGAAAACTGCTAACACCCAGATCGGCCAGAATGCCATGTACAGGTTGCGCTTTGTAAAACTTAAGAAACCGGGAAAGATGACGAAAATTGTGGGGTACGAATGTGACTCGCGGATCATCAGGTACATTTTGCGAAGCATCACTATCCTGATCAAATGCGATCAGCCTTCCATCCTTACCCAGCCGGTCTAAAATAGCTCTCGAGTGCCCGCCTCCTCCAAATGTGCAATCAACATACACGCCGTCGAGTCTTATATTCAATGCATCAAGCACCTCGCTGAGCATGACAGGCACATGATATATGCCGTCGTTGTTCATTACACCTCCGGATTTTTGTTTACCATGACCTGTTTAGCCAGATCGCTAAAGGATTCCGGTGAAAAACTATCAAAGAACTCCTGGTATTTGGTTTTATCCCAAATCTCTATCTTGTCAATGGCTGAAACCAGTACAATGTCCTTGTCCAGCCCCGCATATTCTATCAGGTTTTTAGGTATGAGGATTCTTCCTGCCGTATCCAATTCTACCGGTGTAGCTCCATTAAGGAAATACCTTTTGAACTTTCTTACTTCAGGGTCAAAATCATTTAGCTGACTCAGTTGTTTGAAAAGTGGCTCCCAGCTTTCGTTGGTGTAAAGACTCAGGCACTTTTCGAATCCGCGGTTTAATACAAAAGAGGCAGCCTCCCCGGGTATTTGTTTTTTAAATCCCGAGGGCAATAGAAAACGGCCTTTTGCATCGAGCCGAACTTCGTATTCCCCTAAAAAACCGGTCATCTTAAAATGATTTGTTGCTATATTTCACAATAATAGACACAAAATAACACTTTTCCCCACTTTCCTCAATATTTTTATGAAAGAATTTTATCCACATGTAGGATTGGATGCAACCTTACCGACCGGGAGCACTCGGGAATGACGATAAAAATTTCATCATTTTGTGGAAATGATAGACGTAAATGTGGATAACCCGCTAAAGATAGGGGATAACTCTGAGAGAAATGTGTGTAACTACTTGGATTATTTAATCAGCGGAAATTCGAGGGTAAAGCAACTTCCTTTACCCACTGTGCTGTCAGCTTTTATTTTACCATTATGAGCCAGCACGATAGATTTGACATAGCTGAGCCCCAATCCGAATCCTTTTACATTATGAATGTTACCCGTGTGTGCCCGGTAAAACTTTTCGAAGATGCGGTGCAGGGTTTCTTTATTCATACCTATACCATTGTCTTCGATCACAATCCGAAGATAATCGTTGATGTTGGAAGTCGTTAGTTTGATGAGCAGGTTTTCGCCCGAGTACTTAATTGCATTATCAAGCAAATTGTTGATGATATTGGTGAAGTTGACATCATCGGCATGAATGTAATCGTTGGGAGCGTCCAGGTTTATTTCTATCTTACCTCCTTTATCAGCCAGTGGCAAACGGATATTATTGAGCGCCGTGTTAATCATTTCGTGGGCATGAATGGGCTTAAGTGTCAGCTTCATCTCTTCCTTCTCTATCAACGCTGCCTGCAGGATGCTCTCCACCTGTTTATTCATCCGCTTATTTTCATCCTTGATAATACCCGAAAAATAATTGACCTTTTCCTTATCAGCCAGCACCTTTTCATTCTTAAGGGCATCCACGGCAAGCGAGATGGTTGCCAGCGGCGTTTTGAACTCATGGGTCATATTATTGATGAAGTCGGATTTGATTTCACCCAGTTTTTTCTGATTAAGCAAGGCCCTGATGGTAATATAAAAGGCAGCGAAAATGATGGCCACCAAAACCACCGAGCCAAAGATCATCCAGAACATGTTATGCCAAACCAGCTTATCCATGCTCTGCTCAGGCACAACCAATATTAACCGTTCTTCCGGAACCAATCCCTCCGATATACTACCCGGTTGCGGCCGGAGTGGAATAACATACGTGGGATTTGAGTACTTAATGGTATCTGTAAAAGTGTTATAAAAATTTCTTGATTGCAGCTCATCCCCCAATGCCGTTTCAGACACAATAGCAAATTCGAACCGGATATGATCGATGCCATATCGTTTAAAGGTTTGCGAAATGCGATCGTGAATTTGCTGAACCGTATAATGACTGGCGATTGAATTGGAGAATACATTTAATGGAAAAAGAAGATCAGAATTTTTCCTGTTCGAAAAAGGTACCTCCTGGTAATGTTCATCAGCCAGATCGAAGGCAACATTCATAGTCACCATCTTGATTATCTCCTGAAAATGTGCTTGCTTATCTCTGAAGGCCTGCCTCGTCCACATGACTTGAATAAAAATTATCCCTAACAAAGACAGAAAAACCAATATGGTGATAACGGGGAAAATTCTCTTCATACGTACTGCAAATTTAAAGGTCATTCTTGTCGCAAGGCCAATATACCCGATTTAATATTAAATATTTAACGTAGCCTTCCGTTTTGGCATAATGGTTCGACTTTTGATTTGTAGATTCCGAAAGTAATCATATATTTAGAATTATGACAAAACCCGAAAAAGGAATTTTATTAATTGCCAACCCATTTTTAAAGGACCCAAATTTTGTGAGAACCGTAGTATTGATATGCGATCACGAAGAAGGGGGATCATTTGGATTATCGCTCAACCGCAGGCTTGACATGCGTTTGAAGGATATCCTGCCCGACGCTACGGATTCAGAATTGCCCGTTTACCTGGGCGGCCCGGTTCAGCCAGACACGCTTCACTTTATACATCAGTATCCGGATCTGCTTCCCGGAAGCATCGAAATTTTACCGGATGTTTTTTGGGGCGGAAATTTTGAGAGCCTAAAAATCCATCTCAAAAACGGCAGTTTCGACCCAAAAAAAATCAAATTTTTCATTGGCTACAGCGGCTGGTCAGGCGGCCAGTTAGATATGGAGTTGAAAGAAGATAGTTGGCTCACGGTTAAATCGACCGCAAGTCTTATCCTTAAAACAGAACCCGGAGAAGTGTGGAAAGAATCGTTGAGGGAAATGGGTGGCGAATATGAAATGCTGATCAATTATCCACTCGACCCGCAACTGAATTAATGCAGGATTTTTACAAGGAAGGATTTGAAAACTGAAGGCAGGTAAAATATTATCCGCAAGCAAAAAAATAATTTAGAAATTTGTTTCCTATAAAACCGGGAATCGATTCATGCCCGGCTCATGAGTTAAAAGCACTTTCTGTACTACTGACGAACATCGTATGGACAAAAAGAGCAAGTTCAATTCAGGGCCAAATCGACCTCGGTTAATGAAACCAATTTGATTTGCTTTACAAAATTCTATATTTCCCCGCACGCATAGCACTTTACTTTTATTGCCGGCGGCTTCGGATAAACAGGCCGGAATATTTGAAAATAAAAGGGCCTGCCCTGCTGGCGGCTAACCATCCCAATTCGTTCCTGGATGCCATTATCCTGGCTTCTACCTTTCGGCAGCCAATTTATTCGCTCGCGCGTGGTGATGCCTTTGCTTCACCTTTGTACAATAAATTACTGTTAGCCCTAAACATGTTACCGGTTTACCGGATATCTGAAGGTTCTGAAAATCTTCATCACAACTACGACACTTTCAGTAAGGTGAATAAGCTTCTTTCCGAAGACAGGGTTGTTTTGATTTTCAGTGAGGGATTATGTAAGAATGAATGGCATTTGCGACCACTAAAAAAAGGTACGGCCCGCATTGCCTTTGCTGCCTGGCAGGATGGTTTTGAGGTGGAAGTTTTACCGGTGGGCCTTAACTACAGTAGCTTTTATCGTTTTGGCAAAAGTGTGATTGTGAATTTTGGAAATCCCATTTCTTCGGCCGAATTCAATTCAGATTCATCCGGAGCTGCAATCCGAAAATTTAATTCCAGGCTAACCACTGAACTTGGGCAACTGGTATATGAAATCGGAAAGGACGATACCCCGCAAAAGAAAAAGATTTTTGAAGCGCCTTCTTCACTTTTTAAAAAGATTTTACTCGCCTTACCGGCTTTGGTCGGATTCATTCTCCATGCACCACTTTATTTTGCCTCTTCGGCTTCCATAAAAAAAAGAGCAAACGTGCATTATGACAGCATTATGGTGGGTATATTTTTTCTAACCTATCCATTTTATCTATTATTTATCACCTTGCTTATCTATTTCATTTCCGGCAGCTCTTACGCATTCATATTATTATTGTTGATGCCGTTGACGGCTTTGGCGTTATTGCACTATCGCGATGTGATCCGGTAAAAACGGAATCCCTTTCATCTATGGCCAAAAATTACGATATTCACCGCCGAAATAAAATTCAACCACCACTATGAAAAAGTTATACAGTATTTTATTGGCAGGAATATTATTCTCTTCCTGTGATATTATCAGCAACCTGCCTGCTACGCCTGGAACCACTACGGACGGATTATCCGGTTCCGAAATAGCAGCCGGACTGAAAGAAGCTTTGCGCGTAGGCACAGATACGGCAACCAAGCAGCTATCGAGTGTAAATGGATTTTTTGCCAATGCGGCCATTAAAGTTTTGATGCCGCCCGAAGCCAAAAAAGTAGAGAACACCCTGCGTGATGTGGGGATGGGCAGGGTTGTTGACAATGCTATTTTATC
The DNA here is from genome assembly GCA_044463745.1 of Chitinophagaceae bacterium. Classification (GTDB taxonomy): domain Bacteria; phylum Bacteroidota; class Bacteroidia; order Chitinophagales; family Chitinophagaceae; genus Ginsengibacter. The sequence continues at coordinate 10,549 of JBIQMB010000059.1, forward strand.
CATGAACCGTGCGGCGGAAGATGCAGCACAATTTGCCGGACCCATTTTCTGGAATGCGATCAAAAAAATGTCTATCACAGA
>JBIQMB010000060.1:0-10479 GCA_044463745.1 Chitinophagaceae bacterium
AACTTTTTAATAAGTTTCACATTTTGTTCAAATTTTTTTTTATCTCTATGCCAGATTCATAAAAGATGACAGAAGTTTTGCTGGTATTTTCTCTTATTTTGGTTTCAATTATCACTTAATACCACAAGTAAACCCGCCTTTATAAATACATAGACAATTTATTATATCTTTTTGCTGCGCCAAGGGCGAACTTTATTTAATTTTATTGCTATAGGTGAAACATCAGGCAATCTTATAGGCCAACCCTTACTCAGAAAAATCGTGGATATCTATGGTTGGAGGCTTTGTGAATGCAGTTCGTTTATTAATCGGTAATCTTTTCTGGTTTTAAATTTGAAACCGTGCACGAGGTATAATCTTGTATGCGCATGTCTCTTATTTTTTTCCGTAATTTTTGCAAAGCAAAAACGACCTCTGCGCAGATCTGCGAGGTCTGCGGGAGACATTTCCCAGATGCAGGGGGTTATTACCCACTCTTTTTTACGAAAAATAAAAGAGTCTGAATGAAACAGAGCTGGAGCTCTGTTCTCCCCAGCGTAATCAAATTTTCCCTGGGAACTCTGAGCTCCAGCTCAGTGGAAATCCGAAGTAGTTCGTGTATCTTTTTTTTTTGAAGCAAAAAAACCTCTGCGCAGATCGGCGGTATCTGCGGGAGACATTTTCTGTCGGATTTAGTGTGTCATTACCACATGGTTTTTTCGCGAAAAAATAAAGAGTCCATTTGAACAAAGCAGGAGCTCGTTCTCCCCGGTGTGATTAATTTTCCCTGGGAACTCTGAGCTCCAGCTCAGAGACACTTCGAAGTGAATTGGTGAAATGACATTAGACTTTGAGATGCGGGGAGTAAAAAGCACACGGGGCCGCTATCGCTGATGACCTGCGTGATGCGCATAGTCCTTGCTTTTTTCCGTTTTTTTTCGAAGGAAAAAAACCTCTGCGAAGATCTGCGGTATCTACGGGAGACCTTTTCCTGCAGAGGTAGAATGTCATTACGCACTCATTTTTGGGAAAAAAAATAAAAGAATCCAATTGAAACAGAGCTGGAGCTCTGTTCTCCCCAGCGCAATCAAATTTTCCCCCGGGAACTCTGAGCTCCAGCTCAGAGGAAATCCGAAGTGAATTGAGATAATTCTATCAGGAAATCTTACTCCACACCGTTTTCCCTTTTTTTGATAAAATATAATTCTTCAAACCACGGTTGGATTCCAAATTCAAGCCCGGGTCCTTTTCCAGAAGCGCTTCGACCGTTTGATGAGCCGCAACCAGAATATTTCTGTCTTCCAAAATATTAGCAATCTTAAAATTGAGCAAGCCGCTCTGACGTGTACCTTCCATATCACCCGGACCCCGTAATTCCATGTCCTTTTCCGCAATCTTAAAGCCATCATTCGTTTGGCACATAATACCAAGCCGCTGTTTGGCATCATCCGAAACCTTGCGTCCCGACAACAAAATGCAATAGCTCTTTTCACTCCCCCGACCCACCCTGCCGCGCAACTGATGCAACTGCGGCAGGCCAAACCGTTCTGCACTCTCTATCACCATTACAGATGCATTCGGCACATTCACTCCCACCTCTATCACCGTGGTGCTGACCATAATATGCGTATTTCCGGATACAAAACGATCCATATTCGTCTGTTTGAGATCGGCCTTTTGTTTGCCATGCACCATACTGATCAAGAACCGCGGTGGCGGAAAAAACGACTTCACTTCTTCATACCCCTTCATCAGGTCTTCATAATCCATCTTCGCCGATTCCTCAATCAGCGGATAAATAAAATACGCCTGCCTTCCCTTCTCAATCTCCCTCCTCACAAAACTCATCACATCCGACCGTGAATGCGCTGAGCGGTGCACCGTCACCACAGGTGTTCTACCGGGAGGCAATTCGTCGATAACACTATAATCAAGATCGCCATAAGCAGTCAATGCCAGTGTACGCGGAATCGGCGTTGCCGTCATAACCAGAATATGCGGCGCAAGCTTGTTTTTTTTCCACAATTTGGCCCGCTGCTCCACACCAAATTTGTGTTGCTCATCAATGATGGCCAGACCCAGGTTTTTAAACTCTACCTGCTCCTCAATAAGAGCATGCGTACCGATAACGATGTGGGTATGGCCGCTTTTCGACTCTTCAAGAATCTTTTTCCGCTCCTTTGTTTTTGTAGATCCGGTCAGGATACTGATGTGGATATCCATCTCGCCGATCATCTTTTTTATACTTTCATAATGCTGCCGCGCCAATATTTCCGTGGGCGCCATAAAGCAACTTTGGTATCCGTTATCTGCCGCAATGAGCATGGCCAAAAAAGCCACCATGGTTTTACCGCTTCCTACATCGCCCTGCAGCAGGCGGTTCATCTGCTTGCCACCCGCCATGTCTTTTCGGATTTCCTTCAGCACCCGCTTCTGGGCATTGGTGAGTTCAAAGGGAAGATTGTTTTTATAAAATTCGTTGAACAACTCCCCTACCTTTCCAAAAACATGACCGCGCGAATGCTGTTGCCGGTTTACTTTCAACATCGACATCCGTAATTGGGCGATGAACAATTCTTCAAATTTCAATCTCCTGACCGCCTGCTCATGTTCCTCCGCATTTTTTGGAAAATGAATCTGCCTGACGGCCTGCCATCGTCCGATCATACGATATTGTTCACGGATATTCTCGGGCAAATTCTCGGGCACATCTTTTTCACTGATTTGTTGAAAAAGCTTTTCGGTAAGTTCGCCCAATTGCCGGCCACCCAGGTTTTTTTGCTTTAGTTTTTCTGTCGTTGGATACACCGGTTCCAAATGGGTTTTGGTCTGCACTTCTGCATCTATCCTTTGAAATTCAGGGTGTGATAATTGCGGTTTATCCATAAAAAAAGTAACCTTACCATAAACCTGTAGTGCATCGCCGGGATGCAACATTTTTTCGATATAGTAAATACCCTGAAACCAAACCAGATCCAGTTGGCCGGTACCGTCCGTAACCGTAGCCACAAGTCTTCGTCCTTGTCTTACACCCAGAATTTCAACGGCTACCACCTTTACATTCATCAATGCATAATCGGTGGCATAGGATAGATCCCTGATATGCGTGACCTGTGTGCGATCAATGTGGCGGAAAGGATAATACTCCAAAAGATCGCCGAATGTAAAAATACCAATTTCCTTTTTCAGCACATCAGCCTTCACCGGTCCTACGCCCTTTAAATATTCAATAGGTGTTTTTAAAACTTCTGAAGACAAAGTGAAATCTTTTTTTACAAATATAACCAACCGCTGCGCTATTTGTATAAAAGCTGTGGATGAAATCTGCCGTGAATGATTATTATTTCTCGGGGTAATTGGTTATCAAATCCTCTCCGGCTTTTTTCTATAGTGGCAATAAATTTTTTCTTATTTCACTCAAGAAAAGAATGCAGGATGATTGGCAGAATCCAAATCATTCATTCAAAAAGGGAGTGTTGTCATCATACAAGTTCACTCCCTTTGTACCCCAAAAACAGCACTTCATAAAACGTTTACCGCCATCTCTTCCCCACCACTATCTTCGTTCAGTTATATAAAGCTTCTGTCGCATGGACCGAATCGGATTAGTGCATATTTTTCGCTGCAATAAACTTCCGCGTGGGCAGATTCACCGCACCAGATCCCGGCAATGGTTACGCATATCCTGGAGAGACTAATTTATCACGCCACTTCCGCTTCTACCTGCTCCGGTTTTTCCTCTCTTTCCACCTGCTCCACCTGAAAAGCCTGCACATGGGTAAAGTATTTCTTCACGCCATCCTTGCCGACATAGGAATTGTTCATCAGTTTTCCCTCGATAGAAACTTCGCTTCCCCGGCCAAAAGATTCTTCAACTTTTTCGGCCAGCTTTCCCCAGGCTATGATGTTGTGCCATTGGGTTTGGCTGACCCATTCGCCATTTCCCGTGCAGTACGAATCATTTGTGGCTACCGAAAATCTGGCCATTTTTCTACCGCTCTCCAGCGTGCGGATTTCAGGAGCATTACCGATGTGGCCGATCAATTGAACTTTGTTTTTTGCTGTACTCATGACTTTGAAATTTGTGCTCCCTGATTTGGGGAGCGGTTAAAAAATGATTGCTGATGTTTTCGACTTGTTTTTCATCAACGACACAAAGATGGGGTTGCAAAAAAATGTTAGGCGGTTTTTAAACGTTTATAGTCGTATGTAGTTGATTGTAATCGTTTGTTGTCGGGTTAGTCGGCTGGGTTTAAGCATGTTATAATAGGAATAGCAACTATTTTTTAGGGAAGGGAAGAAGAGTGTAAATTGGAGGGTAGGATAATGAATGGGTTAGCGGTCAGGCTATATGCCAACGTTACAATAAATGCCAGACGAATAAATAAGGAAAATATTATAAATTCGTATAGGGACATAAAGATTATGAAATAATGAAAACCACATTGCAAATAGACCTGAGTTTTGACCAAATACTATCGGTAGTACGGCAGCTTCCGAGGCAGCAAAAAATAACGTTGGTCAAGGAGTTAGAAAAGGAAGCTATTGACACAAAACTTTCAAAACTATTAAAAACGTTCAAGACAAAAGACCTGGACTTGAAAACAATAAATGAAGAAGTTGAAATCGTAAGACAAGAAATTTATGACAAACAAAAGCGTTAAAGTAATTTTTGACACTAATGTTTGATTCGCTTTTTAATTGGCAAACGTTTGGCAAAACTCATAAAACAAAAGGCTTGTTGATGCCATTGAGATTACGTCCAAGAAGAAATTTCACTTAAGCACAAAGAGCTCGATGTGTGAAAAGTGGCTTATACATTTTCAGCATATCTTCGCTTATGGCTTTTACCGGAACGCTATTTATTATAAAAGGGCCCAGGGTCTCTGTCAACAACATCATTGCGTTAATTGCTTTCATTTCGATTGTTTTCGTAATTGTTGTTCAGTGCTTTGTTCTCGGTCATTCGGACGTGGGCAATTATGTGATCATCCTTGGCCTGTGTGTTTTTCCGATCTTACGTTTTTATGCCTTATTTTCTACGGAGGAAGTTTCGATGACTGCAATCGGAGAAATAATCATTCATGCTGAGGGGATCGTATTCAGCGGGAAGCAACATCAATGGAAAACCCTGACCGATGCAGACGTGAGTTTGGGCGACTATAAAAACAAATTCGAATATAAAGGTGCCGGCAACTTTAGCAACAATCGTTCTGCCGGAATAAGGAATGAAATTTTCCTCAAGTTTAATCATACAGAAATGATTAAAGGAAATCTACTTTTAGGCTCACAGGAAGAAATGATTAACTTAAAAAATATTTTATGGCAGGTAATAGAAAAAAACAAATTGCCTTTGGGTCTTGCAAAGAAAATTGTAAACCCTGAAAGTTTTCAGGAACACCAGCGATTAAAGGATCTTTGCGGCTAAATTACGTGATGCAAATCCCGGTTCATTGTTACTGACGGTTTCTCTAAATCAACCAATAAAAGCATTAAACATCCGAAATGAATAGCACAGATAAAAGAAAACATTGGGACTCTATTTATGAAACCAAAAGCCCGAATGAGGTAAGCTGGACACAGGAAGTTCCGCAAACTTCACTTGATTTTATTTCTTCATTTGGGCTTTCAAAGAAGGCGAAAATTATCGACATCGGTGGTGGAGACAGCAAACTTGTGGATTATTTGCTTGACAAAGGTTTCGAAAATATCTCCGTTCTTGATATTTCCGAAACCGCACTGGCAAAAGCCAGACATCGACTGGGTACCAAAGCGAAAAAAGTAGCCTGGATTGTGGGCGACATTACCCATTTTTGGCCAAACACCACCTTTGATATCTGGCATGACAGAGCAGCCTTCCATTTTCTTACAACCGCCGAACAGGTTTCAAAATACCTGGAAATTGCCAGAAAAGCAGTAAGTGGTTTTATGATAATCGGAACCTTTTCGGAAAAAGGGCCTACCAAATGTAGCGGACTCGACATTAAACAATATTCAGAGCAGTCCTTAACCAAGGAGCTCAAAAATGGATTTGACAAAATACGGTGCGTAACCGAAGATCATATAACACCCTTTAACACAACGCAAGGTTTTTTGTTTTGCAGCTTCAAAAGGCAAAAAAAATAAAGTGACATAACCAGCCGCTTGCGCATGCTCAAGACGCTTCATTAATAAAAAATTTCCATACTGAAAAAATATTTCTCAATCCGCATAAATCATCAGAGGAGAATTTTTATTCTTGGTTGAAAAATATTTTAAAACATTAGCAGCTAAAAAAATTAAAAGAAGGGGAACAGGAAAAAAAGCATCCAATCTAAACCCGATAATCACCTAAAAATTTAGTACATGAATTCATTGGAAATTCATTTCGGAGATTATACAATCACTACTGATAAATCGAAGATGGACATTGTTGCCATACACGACTTTTTATCTAATTATTCCGGATGGAGCGATAATATTCCTTATGAAAGAGTAAAAACTTCAATAGAAAATTCTTTGAACTTCGGACTGTTTCACGGTGAAAAACAAATCGGATTTGCGCGGGTGATACAGACTTTTACCTCATTTGATACGTCATGAAAAGTTCATGTTTCTTCATATCCGATTTTCGGTGTAACCCTTACTACACAAGTCTTACATAAGAAAGCTAACGGGGAAACCGGCCAAAAATGTGGCCAATCTGACCTGTCAAAACCCACCTGCGACAGATCATCAAAAAAAGTTGATTTTTCTCAAAAATTTTTTTGTAATGAAAAAATAAATCCATTTAAATTTGGTAGAGCTTAAAAGTTGATGGATCCACAACTTTGAAAAATCCCTTCTCATTCTTTCTCTGCGCTTATCCTGAATCACCTTTAAAATTTAAAAATTAAAAATTATGAAAAAGGTTTCAGTGGTTTCATTTTTCGCCCTGATGACGGGCTTTCTTTTCTTTACAAATGGTTGTAAACAATCTGCAGGTAAGGACACTCCTCCTCCGGATAATCCGTCGGATGTAGTTGCAACCAACTATGGCGGTTTTAAAAGTGAGGTGGATTGGGGAAAACATCTTATAACGATTGGTGGCTGCCATGATTGTCATACACCCAAAAAATTTGGATCGAATGGTATAGAGCCGGATATGGATCTTGAACTGTCGGGCCATCCTGCCAATCTCGCTTTGCCGGCTGTAGATCGGAAACAGATTGAAGAACAGGGTTACTCGCTTAATTCGCCAACCGTTACCGGTTTTATTGGTCCATGGGGGATTTCTTATGCTGCCAATCTTTCGTCTGACTCTATAACCGGAATCGGTAATTGGACGTTGGAGCAATTCATCAATACTTTTCGTTTGGGAAAGTTTGGTGGTGCGCCCAAAGGAAGAGATTTATTACCTCCTATGCCGTGGCAAAACATCAACCAGATGAGCGATGGTGAGTTGAAGGCGGTGTTTGCTTATCTGAAATCGACCAAACCCGTTCATAATGTAGTACCCCAGCCGGTGCCACCGGTTTCAGCACAGTAAAGCTTTCACCTGTTCTCGTCCGATAGGACAGGACAGCTTGGAAGCGTGTTCTTTCACACGCTGTCGGGTTCGACGACTCACAAACCTGCGCTTCGAACGCCAACAGGTGTGAAAGCCAACAGGTGTGAAAGCAAACAGGAGTAAAAAAAATAGAAATACTTTAAAGCCTACAACTTTATCTCCTCGCCCATGCTATCGTAAAAACGATATTCAATAAGTTGGAAGGCACTGTTGGGCTGTATGCGAATTTTCTGCTTATACTTCCATCTCCATTTTCTGCGGATGGAAGGGAACCCCTTGGTGAGGTAAGCATAAAGAATGGGATGAACTTCGATCAGCAAATTGCTGTGCTTCTGCATAATCAGGTAACTCAGGTTCTTTTCGATCTCATCTTCCAAAACAAGGGTTGATGAAATCTTGCCGGTACCCTGGCAGCTCGGGCATACCTCCATGGTATTGATGCTCATTTCGGGTCTCATCCGTTGCCGCGTTATCTGCATCAACCCAAATTTGCTGATGGCCAAAACAGCATGCTTGGCGCGATCAGATTTCATAAATTTCTCCATCTGAGAAACCAGTTGCCGCTTGTTCTCCGGCAGCTTCATATCTATAAAATCCACCACAATGATGCCGCCTATATCGCGCAGGCGAAGCTGGCGTGCTATTTCAGCCGCTGCTTCCAGATTGGTTTCCAGCGCATTCTGTTCCTGATTATTTCCCACACTTTTGTAACCGCTGTTCACGTCAATCACGTGCAGGGCCTCCGTATGTTCGATAATCAAATAAGCTCCGCTGGGCAGGTTTACCGTCTTGCCGAAAGAAGCCTTGATCTGCCGGGTAACCCCAAAACTGTCAAACACCGGCGAACCATTACCATGGAAGGCCAGGATGTCGGTCTTTTCGGGTGCTATCTTTTGCAGGTAAGCTTTGGTTTCATTAAAGATATTCCGATCGTTGACCACAATCCGGTTAAAATCTTCCGATAGCAAATCGCGCAGAATACTGTTCGTTTTACCTTCTTCGCTCAAAATTCGTGTAGGCGCTACTGCTCCCTTAAGATTTTTCTGGATCTGCTCCCAGGTATTGAGCAACGAAATCAGATCCTCCTGCAGATCGGTAGTCGATTTGCCCTCGGCGGCAGTACGCACAATAACCCCAAAATTTGTTGGCTTGAGTGCCTCGATAATTTTATGAAGTCGTTTTCTTTCTTCCGAAGAATGGATCTTACGCGATACAGCAATGATGTTGTTAAAGGGTGTGATGACCACAAACCGGCCGGGAAGCGAAAGTTCGCAACTTAATCTGGGTCCTTTTGCCGCAATGGGTTCTTTTAAAATCTGCACCAAAAGGTTTGGCTTGCCATTGAGCACTTCGCCAATCTTTCCGGTTTTGATAATCTCGGGTTCTATTTTAAAATTCTCAAGGTTGACTTCTGCACCCGGTTTGTTTTGGGTGGCCAGTTTGGTGAATTTTAAAATGGATCTGACATAAGGGCTTAGGTCAGAATAATGAAGGAATGCATCCTTTTCGTACCCTACGTCTATAAAGGCTGCATTCAACCCGGGTATGAGTTTCTTCACCTTTCCCAGATACAAGTCTCCTACCCCGAATTTTGAATCAGCTTTTTCAGTATGCAACTCTACCAGCTTCTTATCTTCAAGAAGGGCTATATCAACCGCCTGTGGGGCAGCATTTATAATGAGTTCCTTGTTCAACTAAAAATTTCTTTTATTTTAAATAGCAGGAAAGAGAACCTTGCAAAAGGTACATGACAGTAATACAATATCAATAAACTGAATCGCTCTTATTTCTTCTTATGACGATTCTTTCTTAAACGCTTTTTCCGCTTGTGAGTTGCGATTTTATGGCGTTTTCTTTTTTTACCACACGGCATAAATTAATATTTAAAAAATTTCAAAAATTGTCCGGTAATTTCGCATTACCATTATCTTATACTTTCTGCTTTAATCCAGCATTCGGATTCGTTCATCGATTTCCTTACTAAATGCAGGATTATTTACTATATGTTTACTTTGTTCGTACCATTTTTTGGCATTGGCTTTATCGCCTGTTTCTGCATATGCATCTGCCAGCCATGATACGGCTTCCAGGTTATGGGGATCAAAAGACACCACCTTTTCAAGCCTGTCTATTCCCTTATCAGCCTGATTTGATATTACGGAGGCTATTCCCAATACCATTTGAGCCTTCATATTGTTACTATCCCTTCTCACCACCTCCAGCAGATATTGAATGCCTTTCATCGTTTGCTGCGGATTTCCCGTCATTCCCGGTCCATAAACATAGCAACTTCCCAATCCTACTTTTGCGTCCACATTGGAGGAGTCCAGCTCAAGCATTCGTTCAAAAAGGGCAGCCGATGTCTGTGCCTCCCACAGTTTGAGCTCAGGGTTGCTTTCGCGACGCATGTTCTCAAAAATAAATTGGGCTGCAAAGGTGAGATTTTTTTCTGAATTATCCAACAAAGCCGATTTGCTCAGATAATAGGCATAAGGCACCAGTGCCCCGACCGAGTCTCTCCAGAAATCGGCCAGCAAGGTGTACTGATTAGCAGTTTGGGTTTTGATATCTCCCCGGGTTATGTTATTTTCAATCTGATGCAGATAAGCACTTTGTTCGGGCGTCAGATTTTTCTTGAGCGAATCGATAATCCTTTCGGGATTGATCATCGACTCCTGATGTTCATGCTCTTCTTCAAACTTCACTTCTTTATCGTATCCATAACCGCCAAAAAAGAAGAGAGCAAATAACAACAGAACCGCCGAAAGAGAGAAAATAATTCTTTGTCTCAAAACTTTGTATCTATTTTTTTAAATCTAAGGGATGCAAAGTTAAGCCATTACTCCTTCGGTTTGATTACCTTATTCTTAATTTCATCTAAAAACTCCTGAGAGGGTTTAAAAGCGGGGATATAATGTTCCGGAATTTCGATTGCGGTGTTTTTTTGAATGTTACGCCCAATTTTGGCCGCT
>JBIQMB010000061.1:0-10284 GCA_044463745.1 Chitinophagaceae bacterium
TGTTCCGTCCTGTTTTATAAGTGCTTGTTTTGCCATTTTTGATTTTGGGAGCGCAAAGATAAGTTTATTAATTTGAAAATTCTAAAAAAAATCAATACCCATTAACCCGAAGGCCTGACTTTGGGATAGAATTATCATTTTTTTTACAGATTGGCCACTCGCAGGGCGCGATATTTGCAATTTAGCCGCAAAGTAACACGTTTTAAATTTAAAATTAGTAACCGTACCATGAAATATTTAATCTACGCCGGACTATTATTTCTTTCATTACAATCATGCAAAAAGTCTTCCGAAACGCCTGATGAAAAAACAGCCTCCTATATCAATACCAAATCAGGAAGTACCTGGACCTATCACGAAATCAATTCCTCGCAAGGAAGTAATCAAGAATCGGATTATACCATTACTTCTACCGCAAACGATACCACCATCAATAATAAATCATACCATATATATACCTACTCTTTTGGTGGCAATAAATACCTGAACCAAACTAACCGGGACTATTATGAATATGCAGATTTTGCTGATCTGGGCCAGTCTTTCGAACGGCTCTATCTCAAAGCAAATGCAGTAGTTAACGAAACTTGGAGCCAAGATGTAAACGTTCCTATACCCAACCTGCCAATATCGATCAAATTAAAATTGAACAATCAGGTATTGGATATCGGAAACAGAACGGTCAGCGGCAAAGCATACGATGATGTGGTTCATGTTAAAACCACCGTCACTTCCACAGACATACCTGCTTCAAATTTGACGACAGATATCCATAGTTACTTTGCGCCGCAATACGGAATGATAGAAAATACAACCGTAATCTCTTTGGACTACATGGGAATGAAAATAGATGTGGACTTAAAAACCACGCTTAAATCAGCTACCCTAAAATAGGGTTTAAATCGGGAGGTTGGTTAACTTAACCTTAGTCATGTCCTCATAATGATTCTGCAGATTGTGCAGAAAAATCGGATTTAAAATTTGCCTTATTTCATCCTTATACCATATCTGGTAGTGAGAAAAATCATCCTGCGTGGGAGTCTGAATCCTGAAAGCGCCTTTGGCATATTTTACGCTGCCATCGGCATTCGTTTGCTTATCAAAATGCATATCCAAAAGAACGGATTCATCCACAGGTAATGGCTGCAAATCTTCACTTTTGAAAAAGAATTCTTGTACACCATTGTTTACCCCGATTTCCTTTTCATCATTATTAAAATCGGTAACCTGCCCCTGCCATGGCTGCCCATCGGCATTGACCATAACATAATTTCCCTTCCTTAATTCGCTGAATTTAATCATAAAATATTTTTTTAAGGTATAAGTTAAAGTAGTCTAAAACTAAGAAAATTAAGACACAGGACAAAAATTTCTTTTATTTCATCAGCCTCTACAAAGATATTTTGCCGGAAACTTGCAAGGCCTGATAAAATTTTTAATTTTGTATTACCTTCTGATTCAGATCCTATTTATCAGCCAAAAAATATAAGAAACTCAATATTCTTTTAACAGGAGCGCATTGTTCCGGTTATTTTTTTTTGAAAAATTACTTTATAAACTGTCAGTCGTTTCCGGGTCATAAATCCGGATACAGATAAATGAAAAAGCTTCACGGCTAAAAAGTATTTTTTTATGAGAGCATCCAAAAAAAAGATATTGGTCATAGAGCAGAATCCATCTTTAGGTTTTGTTTTCGATACGATTTTACAAAGTTCCTTCAATGCTTTCATCGTTACCAATCCTTTTGATGCAATGGATGTTCTTTATGAAAATGAGATAAATTGTATTATATTAAGTGTGGAAAAAAGAAATACTCAAACCCACTCTCTGCTTCAGCACCTGGGTTCGAGCAAGCTTCTCAAAGCCACCCCGATGGTAGTACTCACGGATATCCGGAAGGATCATTTCCGAAGGCTTTACCCGCAGAATAAAATCACCCTAATATTTAAAAAGCCTTTTAACCCTAACGAAGTGCTCGAGGCTGTTAATAAGATTTGTGAGGAAACCGTAGCCTCAGCGGGATTGGCTCCCAGATATTGTATAATGAACCTTAACTAAGGTGTATGATACATATGGTGCGCTGTTCAAGCCGGCTCATCAAAAAAATCAGATAAAGAATCGTATCCGATAATTCGAAGAATAACCATCATTGAATTATTAACTTTAAAAAACGTACTTGAAATGAACACTTTTGCCAAAACTTCAAATGAAACAAATCCGGTTCTGACCAGCTTTAATTTGGAAAAAATAACACCTTCAAATTCGCCGGGTGGTACCTATCTATATGTTTCGAACAATCGAAATGATCAAAAGCATTTTGCCAATAACCTCACTTCTGTATTTTGCGCCGATCATCTCAAACAAGCTAAAAGGTTGATGATACTGCTTCATAAACTAAATAAACTGCCCGATACCATCCTGCTGGATCTTCCTTTTTCAGAGAAAGATGTTTTCGACTTTGTTCTTTGGTTGCACTCAAATAAATGGAGCTATTCCATACCGGTGGTTTATAACCGGAAGAAACTATCACCGCAACAATTTAATAAACTCAGCGAACTTAAAATCACAGATGAAATTCTCAATCTGGAAATATATTTTGAGCGCGGATAGCAGGCTTCATATCGGAAGCCATGCGCATACGAACTGGGGTAACCAGCTTAGGTTATTATAAAATTTGATTAAAGCAGGATGCTAAAATCATGCTAGAGCAAAGCCGCCAATAACATGCACGAATTTACTCGTACATGTTTTTTTATTCGACATAATGCGAACCCTTGCACAAAAAGCATCATTGGTGAAAATGAAATAACGAGGCTTCTTGGTTCATAATTTTTCAAACTTGGGATATTAAACAAGACTAATTTTTTAATTTTCAATATTTTTTCAGAAATTTTTCAATTTCTAAATGATCGTCCTATATTTGCGCCCATCATGCAAATAAACCGGCATAATATATTATCCTCTTCATCCCTACAGATTATTTCTGGGATTACCGGTATTACCCGCAAGGGTTAAGCTATACATATATCCAATCGTACTATTCATGTCTTTTTTAAAAGACATAAACTAAATCATTCATCAATATTACATTCAATTAAAATGCGCGTCTTAAAATTTGGAGGAAGTTCCGTAGCCAATTCGGAGAACCTGGAAAGAGTATTATCAATCATTAAACAAACACTTGGAGAAGACAAAAGAGTAGCCATCGTTTTGTCAGCATTGGGAGGAGTTACAGACGGATTGCTCCTTGCAGCCGAACTGGCTATGAAAAATGACATAACGTATGTATCAACCCTTGAAACTATTACAGACAGGCATATTAATCTGGTCAGGGAAATGACACCGCTACAGCACCAAAGTTCGCTATTGACGAGGGTTAAAGAACTTTGCAATGAAGTAGAGGATATATGCAAGGGAGTATTTTTGGTTAAGGAATTAACCGGGCATACCAGCGATTCCATCTGTAGTTATGGCGAAATACTTTCTACGACAATCTTTTCAGAAGTTCTGAAAAATAACGGCATCGATAACGTGTGGTGCGATTCTCGCCAATTCATCAAAACCAACAGCCGGTTTGGAAATGCAGCAGTGGATTTAAGCCAATCCGCAACCAGGATATCTGAACTTTTTAAACAAAGCGAATCTTCTTGTTTTGTATTTCCGGGGTTTATCGGGTCTGATGCAGACGAAAAAACTACAACCTTAGGCAGGGGCGGATCCGATTACACGGCATCAATCATCGGTATGGCTACTGGTGCCGATGAAATACAAATCTGGACGGATGTATCGGGCATGATGACAGCAGACCCCGGACTGGTGAAGAATGCAAAAATCATAAAAGACATTTCTTATGAAGAAGCGCTTGAACTTTCGCACTTCGGCGCCAAAGTTATTTATCCGAAAACCATAGCACCGGCAATGCCTGCCGGAATTCCAATCTACATTAAGAACACATTTTCACCCGATCATCCGGGCACGCGTATCCATTCGGATATAACCGGAAATGGGGATCCGATCAAGGGCATCAGCAGTATGAAAGGCCTGGCCATTCTATCCCTGGAAGGAAGCGGCATGATGGGTATTCCGGGATTCTCCAAACGATTATTCGAAACCCTGGCTGATGAGAAAATAAATGTAATCCTGATAACGCAAAGCTCATCCGAATACAGCATCTGTGTGGTGGTAGAACAAAAAGTAAGCGATCGGGCAAAGGCTGTGCTTGATAATACTTTCAGCATGGAAATAACGCTGGGAAAAGTCAATCCGATCAAAGTGGAAACCGACCTGTCTATTGTAGCTCTGGTAGGAGCCAAAATGAAGAGCCGGCCAGGGATGAGTGGCAAAATGTTTTCAGCACTGGGCAGAAACAACATTAATGTGCGAGCTATAGCACAAGGTTCGTCTGAGAAAAACATCTCGGCCGTGATTGCTCAATCCGACGTTAAAAAAGCTTTGAACGTTCTTCATGAAGAATTTTTTGAAAATACTTTTAAACAGATCAACCTTTTTATTTGCGGCACCGGAAATGTAGGCACAAAGCTACTGGAGCAACTTAAAAATCAGCAAGATTATCTGCAGGAAAAAATGAAATTACAAATCCGTGTCATGGGCTTGGCCAATAGCCGGAAAATGTTTTTTTCCGATTCAGGAATGGATCTTGCTAACTGGGAGCTTTTTTTAGAGGATGCAACTCCTATGGAACTGGGTTCATTCATTGGGAAGATCATTTCAGACAATCGTAGAAACAGTATTTTTGTTGACATTACAGCCAACAACGAAATTGCTCGTAATTACCTTCCGCTGCTTGAAAAAAGCATTTCGGTTGTAGCGTGTAACAAAGTAGCATGCTCATCTGACTATGCATATTATCAACAATTGAAAGATACTGCATCAAAACATAACATCACTTTTTTATTTGAAACAAATGTGGGAGCCGGTCTTCCGGTTATCGGAACCCTTAATGACTTATTACGTAGCGGTGATGAAATACAAAAAATAGAAGCGGTGCTTAGCGGTACGCTCAATTACGTGTTTAATAATTATGATGGCAAAACAAGCTTTGCCAATGTGGTACGCCAGGCAGCCAAAGAAGGTTATACAGAACCCGACCCACGGCTGGATCTTAGTGGCATTGATGTGATGCGCAAAATATTAATTCTGGCCAGAGAATCAGGCATTGAACTTGAGCTGGACGACATAACAAATGTTCCTTTCATGCCTGAAGAGTGCATGACCGGAAGCATCGATAATTTTTACGATGAAATGGAAAAGAATGAGGATCACTTTTTAAAAATGTTTCAGAACGCCAATCAAAACAATAAAAAATTAAAGTATGTAGCCAGGTATGAAAATGGCAAAGCATCCACCGGGCTATCTGAAATTGGAGAAGACAGCGACTTTTATCACTTGTATGGAAAAGACAACATCGTCTTGTTTTATACCAACCGGTATAGTGAGCAACCTCTTGTGATCAAAGGTGCGGGTGCAGGAGCCGATGTTACGGCTTCGGGCGTATTTGCAGATATATTGAGAGCGGTAAGATGATTCTCATTACAGAACTTTGAAAACAAATTTAAAAGAATGTGGAATGAACGAAAGTATTCGTATAAAGGCACCCGCCACCGTTGCTAATATTGTTTGCGGATTTGATGTATTAGGCATGGCCGTGAATGATCCTTACGACGATATGATCGTAAGACTAACCGGCGAGCCCGGTGTACGCATCAAACATACAGATGACTTTGGCTTGCCTGAAGAAGCGGACAAAAATGTAGCGGGCGTTGCATTAATGAAGATGTTGAGTCAGCTTGAAAATCCTCCCGGTGTAGAAGTTACCATTCACAAAAACATAATGCCCGGGAGTGGGCTGGGTTCCAGTGCAGCGAGCAGTACAGGTGCGGTTGCTGCCGTAAGCCATTTGCTAAACAACCCTTTTACGAACAATCAGCTATTACAGTTTGCTGCCGAGGGCGAGCGGCTTGCGAGTGGTGCAGCACATTTTGACAATGTGACGCCCTGCTTGCTTGGCGGCATCACCTTAATCAATTCATTTCACGAGTTAACGGCTACATCTCTTTCTTTTCCCCCTCTCTGGTGCACCATCATTCATCCCCAAATCGAAGTAAAAACGGCAGATTCGAGAAGAATAATTAAAAAAGAAATAGCACTGCATACAGCCATTCATCAATGGGCCAATATCGCCGGGCTAATTACCGGATTTTTTAAACATGATTACGATTTAATCAGCAAGTCGCTTGAAGATGTCATCTTTGAACCGTCGCGCAGCATCCTTATCCCCGGATTCAGCGAAGTGAAAAATAAAAGCATTGCAGCCGGTGCCTTAGGAGGAGGGATATCCGGATCCGGACCTTCGATCTTTATGTTTAGTAAAGATGAGCAAACGGCCAGACTTGTAGAAAAAGAAATGAATGCCATTTACGATAAAATCGGACTCGAATACAAAACTTATGTTACCACCATCAAATCCACTTCACTGATATGAAATATTATAGCCTGAATAACCCGTTGTACATCGTTGACTTTAAAGAAGCGGTTGTAACCGGGCAAGCTCCGGACAAGGGTTTATTTTTTCCGGTTGAAATTCCCCAATTGCCGGTAAGCTTTTTAAGTAACTGGAAAGAGAAATCAAAAGAAGAAATAGCATTTGATGTTATAAAACCATTCGTAGGGGATAGTATTGGTAACAAAGAATTGTTCACGATCGTTTCAGAAACGGTAAACTTCACTTTTCCGTTAAAAAAAATCGAAGAAGGCATATATACGCTGGAACTCTTTCATGGCCCTACGGCTGCCTTTAAAGATGTGGGTGCACGCTTCATGAGTCGCTGTCTTCAATACTTTGCAGGCGACAATGATAGAAAGTTTACCATTCTGGTAGCTACTTCGGGCGACACAGGCGGGGCGGTGGCTGATGCGTTTTACAATGTGGAAGGAGTGGAGGTTATTATTTTGTTTCCATCTAAAAAAGTGAGCAAACTACAGGAACTACAACTTACCACTTATGGAAATAATATCCGCGCCCTGGAGGTTGAAGGAACCTTTGACGATTGCCAGGCAATGGTTAAACAAGCGTTTACAGATGAAGAATTAAAAAAGAAATTCCGATTCTCATCCGCTAATTCAATCAATATAGCCCGCTGGCTTTCTCAGCAATTCTATTATTTCTACGCCATCAAACAATGGCCTTTGAAGCAACCGCCGGTCATAAGTGTGCCGAGCGGAAATTTTGGAAATATCTGTGCCGGAATGATGGCTTATAAAACCGGATTGCAAGTTAATTCCTTCATAGCGGCATGCAATGAAAATGATGTATTTACCCGGTTTTTGCGCAACGGAACTTATGAACAGAGAAAAGCTATTCCCACCATCTCTAATGCCATGGATGTAGGCAGTCCGAGCAATTTCGGTCGTGTAATGGAAGTATTCGGCAACAAATTAAGTGACCTGAAAGAAATGGTTTCATCCTATAGTTTCAGCTCTGCTCAAACCAAAGAAGCCATCAAAACTGTTTTTGAATCCACTGGTTATATCATGGATCCACATGGCGCTGTAGGCTATCTGGCATTAAAAAATTATTTGTCAGCGCATCCCGGAAAAGGCGGACTATTTTTAGAAACTGCACACCCTGCTAAGTTTTCAAACGTGGTAGAAGAAGTCATTGGTGAAAAAATGGAATTTCCGGCTGGAACTGAACAATTATTTTCAAAGGAACAACATCGTACAATGATGCCTTCGGATTATGCGGTTTTGAAGGATTGGTTGCTCTCTATCTGATTGCCTCATTATTGACATTGATGCATACAAAAAAACAGCAACTTTTTAAACGTTTGTAAATACCCGTTACCTGGCTGTAGCCACCCTTCCGGAAAAATTGTTTGTGAAATTTTTGCTTTTGGGTTTGCTTTCGAAGATTATGAATATTTCAGGATAAAACCCTGGTGATAACAAGGTATTTTAAACTCGCAGAGTACAAAAGATTGTTGAGTGAGTGTGCTGATGAATTCAAATCAGAAAATTAGAAACATACGACTACCTTTTTGTTCTTTTTCAATTTTTTAAATTTCATTTTCCGACCTTTATTTACTGAATTTTTAAAAAACACTCGATGGGAATAGATATTCAAAATGGCATCTTACATGAAGTAACGGATGATATTGCAAAGGCTTTGAAAGGAAACAAGGATATCCTCAATCGGTGGAACAAGCTCACTCCCATCCAGCGAAACGAGTGGATATGCTGGGTAACAATTGTGAAAAAGCCGGAGACCAGGGTACAGCACGTTCAGCGCATGCTGGAAGATTTGAATGCGGGAAAACGACAGCCATGTTGCTGGCCGGGTTGCCCGCACCGAAGGCCTGCTGCCAAAAAGTTTTTTAAGAAACTGGAAGTTTAATCAGACCTCATCAGATAGTATGATGGTTTATATTTCAATTTTAAGGGGAATCAATGTGAGCGGCCAAAAGCTGATCAAAATGGCTGCATTAAAGCAGATGTATGAGAAGTTGGGTTTTCATAACGTGAAGACTTACCTGCAAAGTGGGAACGTGATTTTTTCTTCAAATGAAAAAAGTATAACGAAGCTGGAGATGCTCATTACTGCACAGATTGAAAAAGATTTCGGATTTACAGTTCCGGTTATTGTATTCAACTCGGAAACATTAAAATCGATTATTACCCATAATCCTTTTTTAAAGGATGCAGAAAAAGATCCGGCTTTTTTTCATGTTACTTTTCTGGCAGCGACTCCTGAAGTTTATGATAAACAAAGCATCCTGGAAAAAAGATCAGCCAATGAAGAAGTGCATTTCTCAGATAGGGCACTCTACCTGTATTGTCCCAACGGATACGGAACCACCAAGCTCAACAACAACTTTTTAGAAAGTAAATTAAAGGTAACCGCCACCACGCGCAACTGGAAAACGACCAATGAACTTCTGAAACTTTCTTCTGATTGATTTTTTTCACATAAAATACGGGTCTAACGCAGCGCGGATTTTTTTAATCACACAGGTGCCAATCACATTATTCAAAATTTAACCACGCGCAAAGGCACTTGAGTTTTATCGATGACAAGATACACACACAAACCAGAGGACCCTCACCTTTATAAAAAAAAACGGTTTTAACTTTGCAGGATTATGGAAAGTATCCCTGCAGAAGCACTCAACTTTATTCGCGAACTCAGAAAAAACAATAACCGTCCCTGGTTCAACGAACGGAAAGCGGATTTCAAAACCTTGGAAACCAGCATGAAATCCTTTTTTTCGGAAGTAGCTGATTTACTGCAAGCGCATGATGATATTGGGGATTGGCGGCCTTACCGAATTTACCGCGATGTACATTTTTCAAAAGACAAAACTCCTTACAAAAGATATTTTGCGGCTGAATATAACCGAAGAAAACCGGCACTTCGCGGCGGATACTACATCCGTATCGCACCTGATAACGAATCTTTTTTAGAAGTCGGTTTCTGGGGCCCTAATAAAGATGACCTGAAACGAATGAGAACAGAATGGGAATCATATGGTGAAGAATTTCTCAATGTTCTATCTGACAGAAGAATTAATAAAAACTGGGGTAATATTACCGGCGACAAATTGAAGACAGCGCCTTCAGGATTTGACCGGAACCATCCCTATATAGATTTAATCAATCTGAAGCAATGGATATTTCATCACCCCTTCACCGACCAAGAAGTTTTATCAAAAAATTTCAGCAAAAAAGTGGACGGTCTTTACATGGATATCCGGCCATTTCTGGATTATATGTCAGACGTTTTAACCACTGATCTCAACGGAGAATCTTTGATCCGATAAACCAATATTTTTTTACCTTCGCCGCCCTTTAAAAACAGAATTTATTTATAATGTTAGCCTATTCTACAATTGTAGCTCAAAAATTATCCATACCTGAAAAGCAGGTTACTTCCGTACTTCAGTTGCTTGCTGAAGGTTCTACCATTCCCTTTATAGCCCGTTATCGAAAAGACACAACCGGTGCCTTGGATGAGGTGCAGATAACACAAATACAGGAGGAAGCCAAATCACAGCACGAGTTTTCTGAACGGAAATCATTCGTTGAAAAGACCATTACCGAACAGGGTAAGATGACCGAAGACCTGCAGGAAAAAATCAATCAGGCTACCAGCATCAACCAATTGGAAGATATTTACCTGCCATACAAACCGAAGCGGAAAACCAAAGCCCAAACTGCACGCGAAAACGGTCTTGTACCCCTGGCGTTACTCATACTTGAGCAAGGTGA
>JBIQMB010000062.1:0-10243 GCA_044463745.1 Chitinophagaceae bacterium
ATCGGTTGACTAAAAGGTTATTGAAATCTATCATTATTTATCTGATTCTTTTGAGGTTGTGTCGTCCGATAATATTTCTACCAACGGTTAACTCATTTGCGATGTGTCGGAAATAGTATTCCCTCTGGCGAATTTAGTACAAAAGCTCAATGAACTAAAAAAGTTGGGTATTTATTCGTCAGCAGACATTTAGCCAATTAAATGTTGTGTGTTTTATTCTGCATCAGGTTATTTCATCAAATTTGCATATTTTAACATTAAATGTTTTTCTCCTGAGACGAAAGATACAGTTGCAACAGGGTTCTCTTTATTTCCTTCTATTTTAGAAATTTTTCCAACACCAAATTTTTTATGATAAATCGTGTCTCCTACCTTCAATTCGTTAATCCCACTTTGTGTCAAGTTTGGAATTGAGCTTTTAATATCACGATGAACAGCGTTTGGCACTATAGGTTTACTTAATTGAATGCTATTTTCTATTTTTATCATTCGACTTCCTAACATTTCTAATGTATTTAGAATTAGTTCCGTGTCAGTTGTTATTTCGTGTTTGGTTGAAATTTTAGCTGCTTGTATTCCTAAAAGGGAAATCAAAGAATTAACCTCTTCTGACTGTTTAGAATTATAAGTGTTTTTTATTGTCTCGCTCAATAATTCAATACTTGTTTCAACATTGTCAATCCTAAGGGTTTCGTCATATTCGATATCTCGAAACCCTTGAATGTCAAAGACTCGATTTGTAATTGTGTCTTTGAGAAATGTGACAGGCAAATCAAAAGCTTGTCTAATGCCTAATTCATAAAGAACATTTGGATTTCTTGAACTTAAATCACAAACGGCCATTTCAGCATTGATGATTTTTCGAATAATGTCAATAGCAATATAATTTGTGTTAAGTACATCGTCTGCTCGAATTGGTTCAAAGCCGGCTTTAATTACAGCAGGTTTAATTATGTATTCATAAACTCTTTTGAAATGTCCAGTTTCGTATGGTTCACTGTCAGAGATGGGCATTATTACAAAACAAATTTTATTCATATAAATCAGTTTAAAAAATTACACACAACGGTTAACTCATTGGCGATATGCCGGAAATAGTATTCCGTCTGCCGAATTTAGTACAAAAGCCCATTAGAATTCCAAAAGATGAGCGTTTATTCGTCAGCCGGCATATACGCCAATGAAATGTTAGTGGCAGGTCGCCTCACCGGCTCACATTATTTATAACGATTTATAAAAGTCACTAAATTGTTTTTTTACAGCCTGAACACACAATCGTATCTCGTTTAAAGAAAATCCTTCAGAAAGAATTTCCGTATAAACTTCCCACGGATCATCATCAGGGAACACAGTCCTAACCAGAAGGTGACCATCGGGAATAGACGAGTAACGATTTGAGCCTTCAAGAGACGTCAACTTTTGTTTTATCGCTTCAAATGCGTCTTCAAATTCAGCGATAGAGAGATTTGCTTCTCTGGGGTGAATTCGTAATTGAGAATTTTCTTTTGAGACCTTGAACCAAAACGTTCTTTTATCAATGGAATGAATCTCTAAATCATCTTCACATTTTTGATTCAGAACCTGTCTTGCAGATACGAATGGTTCATCTATTTCAATTAACCGCCTTTGATTAGTCACCATTAAAAAATATTTCTCAAACTCATCTTCTTCAAACGATACAAAAAGATTGTTTGGAATGCTTATGAAGCGCCCTCCCCCCAGTTGATTAAAGACCTCTGGTGAGCCCTTTAAAAACATGCTAGCTGCACTTCCAAAGCGATGGTCTTTGCCAAACTCCAAAAGCAAATAAAATACTGTATCAGAACTTAACAAACTTGCAGAAAATGGAACAGTAGAAAATTGATTTATACCATCAAAGATAATTGGGGCATTAAATTCTATTTTAAACATTTCTAACTTTGAATCCTGAAATTCGGAATAGCCCCTGAAAAAAACTTTTACGTCATTAAAATCTTCGGAAAAAAAGGAAGTCCAATGAGAGATAGCGATTGGCTCCTTTAAATTTGCTATCCGGATCGTGAAATTGGTAAACGGAACGTGTGTTACCATATTGATTTGGGTTTAATTTGAAAGTTCAACTAATAAAAAAAAGAAAGACTCGATGCCTGTGATGATCAACTGGTAAGTTTGTTAGTGACCGCCAGCTTTTTCTTTTTCTATTTTTTCTCTATATGTTTTCAAGTAAAAATGTTGTCATTGTTCCTATAAATACACAGCAAGTTCTGCATGTCTATTTGTTGGTTTTACTTGTGTAACCTTCTTGCCATGTGAGTCGCTTAACTTATTTCTTAATGCACCAAGCCCTCCTATAATTGTCTGGCAACTGGCTAAAATTTGCTTAAATATCTGTTCTGTGTGTTGGTCAGGGGCAAGGACTAATCTCTCTGCTGTCACCTTATATAATTTTGTCAATTCGATATCGTCTTTGTATATTTCCTTTAATTCATCAAGAATAATTTTGCATGTTGTTTCAATTAAAGTTCTTGCTGACGTTATTGCACCCTCTGGGTCATTGGCTTTTCTTTGCATTGCTTTTGACCACTCCAAATTAATGTATTCTTGATTGAATTTTTCAATGGCGTTGCAGTCTCGTTTATAATTCCGTTCTGTTTTGTCTCTAGGTAAGTTAGAGCTTTTGAAATTTCCGCCCAAATAAAGGCTCGCCTTTCTCCATAGGATGAAAATTTTCTTTTTATGAATTGCCAAAATTGGGATTTTGTTCTATTTGTTTGAACGAAGTTGGGAAGCAGATTATTGATTTCTTTATTCTCAATCAATTCAGCCCTGAGTTTTTTATAATCTTCTTCTTCATGATTTCCACTTGTCGCGATGTCGATGAGTAAATTTTGAAACGTTTCGATTTTTACTTGTGATTCTGTCATTATTTGATGAGACTCTTTTAATTGCCACCAACACAATATTACTCGAAACCCTCATGTCTTCCAAATTATTTTTAACCGCTGATAATCAATAAGGGTTTTTTATATTACCGTCGCGTCAACACAATTGTGTAGATTGCCAAACCGAAGGGTATAAACCAAACAATAAAAATATTGACGGTTATTTTGAATATTAATTTTGCCAGGCGCAATTCAGAACCACTTATCTTCTACTCTTCAGAATGCTTTCCTCTTTAAATAGCGTTATTCATGTAGCATTAAAATTCAGTAACAGAAAGGCACCGGACAGGAGACCGGAGCCAGAACAATTTTAAACCTATAGGGTTTTCTTTGGATTTTTTGCAACCTACAGGCTCTCAACAAAACCTTATAGGTTTTATCTCCCAGGCATTTCAACAAAACCTTATAGGTTTTCTATAAAAAAAACGCCCGTCCAATCACAGACAGGCGTTCGTTTTACGAAGAACAAATCTTTATACACCTACCGGGATGCCGTTTCCTTGCACCGGGATTTCTTTATATTCTTCCACCATCAATTCATCCATCGGCTGTTCCTTTTTCTTGCTAAACTTCTGAATCAGCTTATCAAAAATGTAATACATCACCGGCACAACAATCAATGTCAAAAACAGGGAACTCAGCAATCCGCCGATGATAACCCAGGCCAGGCCGTTCTTCCATTCTGCACCGGCACCGGATGCAAGCGCGATCGGAAGCATACCGATCACCATCGCAATGGTGGTCATCAGAATCGGGCGCAGACGCGCATGGTTGGCATCCAGCAATGCCTGATAGGTGCCGGCTCCTTCGGCCTTTCGCTGATTGGTAAAGTCAACCAGGATGATCGCGTTCTTAGCAACCAGGCCAATCAACATAATCAAACCAAGAATGGTGAACAGGTTCAATGAATTATTTGTCAAAGCCAATGCCAGCAAGGCTCCGATGATGGATAACGGAATGGAGAACAACACCACAAAGGGATATACAAAGCTGTTGTAGAGCGACACCATGATCAGATATACCAGCACAATCGCAGAAATCAATGCTATCCCCAGCGAACCAAAACCTTCACTCTGATTTTCCATATCTCCACCCCAAACGGTGGAAACACCAACCGGTTTAACCGCATTTTCAATCGACTTCTGCCAGTCTGCTGCCACACTTCCGGTCGGGCGACCAATGGTCTGCGCTTCCACAGTTACAGAAGTACTCTTGTCTCTTCTTTCCAGCATGCTCGGACCCGAACCTTCGCGTACATCGGCAAATTGCGTAAGCCTTACCTGTTGACCCATGTTGTTGGTAAATAACAGGTTGCTCACGTCATTCAGGCTTTGCCTGTCGAAATTCGCGTAGCGGATGTTGATGTCGTATTCATATTCGCCTTGCCGGAATTTACCGTCCGTATTTCCACTGAAGGCGGTTTGCATGGTTTGACCGACCGTAGCCAGATTCAATCCCAAAGCAGCCATTTTATCCCTGTCCACTTCCACACTGATTTCCGGATTTCCGGTTTCTACCGAAAGTTTGATTTCCATTGCACCCTTGATATTTTTCAAGGAGTCCATCGCCACATTGGCAAAGGACATGACGCTATCCAGCGACGGACCGGTAACCACAAGGGCTAATGGCGCGCGCTCTGCCATTCCCAAAATACTTACGGGAACTGTTTTTATTTTCGCACCCACCAGCAGCGGCTCCAATTCTCGTTTCACTTTTGCAGCATAGATATCCGAACCATCCGCTCTTTCGGTTTTAGGAACCAACTGAACAGTGATTTCAGATTTATAAGGCGTAGCCCTGGTGGCAGCCATTCCATCACTCGATTGGCCAACGGTAGTGATTAAACCCGTGATCTCCGGCTTTGTTTTTAAATAATTTTCTGCCTTTTGGGTGATGGCATTGGTTTGCTCAATGGCCGCATCTTTGGGCATTTCTATCTGCACCAGAAACTCGCCACGGTCGCTCTTGGCAAAGAATTCCGTTCCGATATACCCCTTGCCGATAAGCATGAAGGATGCAATCAGCAAAATGAAAACACTGCCCAGCGTGATGGCCTTGTGAGCCAGTGACCATTTCAATAGATTGGAAACCCAGTTGGTAAATTTATCCAGACCCTTTTCAAAACGCAGAATGATTTTGCCAAAGAAAGATTTTCCGGTGATGCGTTCCAGTTTCCCAAAGCGCGAGCTCAACCAGGGCACAATGGTGAAGGAAGAGAGCAGGGAGAACATGGTGGCTACCGAAACCGTTACAGCAAACTGTTTCAAAATATCGGAAACCAAACCTGTGCTCAATGCAATCGGCACAAACACCACCACAATCACCAGCGTGATGGAAGTAACCGTAAATCCGATTTCCTTCGTACCATCAAAGGCTGCACGCACCTTGTTTTTGCCCATCTCCATATGGCGGTAAATATTTTCCAGTACCACAATGGCATCATCCACCAGGATACCTACCACGAGTGACAGGCCGAGCAATGACATCAGGTTCAATGAATAACCCAGCAACTTCAATGCAATAAATGTGGCGATCAAGGATGCCGGAATGGCCACCATCACAATCACCGCGTTTCTGAAACTATGCAGGAAGAACAACATCACAAAGGCTACCAGGATGATGGCCAGAATGAGATCGTGAATCACCGCATTGGCGGAGTCCAGTGTATAAACCGAACTGTCATTCACTACTTTCAAATCCAATCCTGCGGAAGCATATTCCTGCTGAAGCTTTTCAATATTTTTCTGTACACCTTCGCTTACAGCCACCGCATTGGCGTC
The DNA here is from genome assembly GCA_044463745.1 of Chitinophagaceae bacterium. GTDB lineage: Bacteria > Bacteroidota > Bacteroidia > Chitinophagales > Chitinophagaceae > Ginsengibacter. Next base: position 5,702 of record JBIQMB010000062.1, read on the forward strand.
TGACTGTTTCATGATCTGCACAGCGATGGCACTCTTTCCGTTCACGCGCGCCAACTTCTCCACATCCTGCTGTGCATCCTGAATATAGGCGATATCTTTAAGTCTGATTTGTGCGCCGCTTTGTGTGGTTGCTACCACCAGGTTTCGCAATTCATCCACGTCCTTATATTTTCCGCTCAGGCGAATCAGTACATCCTGATCTCGGGTTTGTACACTGCCTGTGGGGAAGTCGAGGTTGCTCTGCAAAATGGCGCCCTGCACCTGCATGAGCGACAGTCGGCTGGCTTCCAGTTTTTTGGCGTCTATACTTACCTTGATTTCTCTTTCCTGTCCGCCAATCAGGTTCACCTTGGCTACACCATCCACGCGGGAAAGCACGGGTGAAACCCGTTTGTCCATCAGGTCGTAAAAGGCTGAAGCATCAAGGTTTCCGCTTCCTGCCAGGGTCATCACCGGAAGATCGTCAAGCGAGAATTTATTGAGTGAAGGCGGATCAATGTCATCGGGCAAATCCTTCAGAATGGCATTCACTTTTCGCTGCGCATCATTGAGCGCATAATCCACATCACTGCCATTGTTTAGCGTGATGATAACGGTGGAGACACTCTCGAAAGATTTGGTATCTATCTTCTTAATATTTTCCATCGACGACACCGCGTCTTCAATTTTTTTAGAAACCGTATTCTCCACTTCGCTTGGCGAAGCACCGGGGTAAACGGTGGTGATGGAAACTACTGCCGGACTGAACTTGGGCAGGAGCTCATAGTTCAGCAGCGAGTAGCTCAACAGTCCGCCCAGGGTTAGTATCGTGAAGAGCACGATCACCAGGGAAGGCCGTTTTATCGAAATTTCTGCTATTTTCATTTGTCGTTTTCTTAGTCGTTTTTAATCTTTATTGAATGGCACTCACCTTGCTTCCATCTTCCAGATTGATCTGTCCGCTGGTGATCACTTTTTCTCCTTCCTGAAGGCCATCTAAAATTTCCACTTCATTGCCTACCACCTTGCCGGAAGTCACTTTGCGCGCTTTGGCCACACCATTTTCCACCACAAAAACTTCATTGCTGCTCACGCTGCCGGCGAAGGCACTGCGCGGAACTACCAGCGAAGATTTTTGATTGTCGAATGCAAATAATGCGGTGCCGTACATGCCTGCTTTCAAATCGTTTTTGCTGTTGTCAACTTCTATTTCTACCGGAAAATTCAGGGCGGCATCGGCCTTGTTTCCGATGAAACTTATTTTTCCGTAAAACTTTTTATCGGGGTAAACGCTGGCTGTGATATCCACTTTGTCGCCCACTTTCAATTGGGTTACCTGGTACTCATTTACGTTTACAATGAGTTTTAATTTCGATACATCTACAAGCTCAAACAGTCTGGTACCCGGTGAAACATAAGCTCCCGGTTCTATATATTTTTTGTTGACAACACCGCTGATGGATGACCTTACATTGGCATCGCTGGTGCGAATTTTTGCCTGGTTCACGCGGGCTTTGGCGTTCTCTACCTGCAGGCGAATCTGATCCAATTGCTGCTGGGTAACACCACCGGTCTTGTATGCATTTTCAAAACGCTGCTGGTCGCGCAAAGCATTGTCCAGTGCGGCTTGCGAACTCTCCAGGTCGATGTTCAGAATGCCGGCGTCAATGACAGCCAGGGTTTGCCCCGGACGCACATAGCTTCCTTCTTTTACCAGAATCCTAACCACCCGGCCAGCATTTTCGGATGCAAAATCCATTTCACGATTGGGCTGAAAATTACCATTGGTTGTAAAATCCAGATTCAGATTTTTGCTTTCTACCGCCGTCATCCGAACAGCCACGGCATCCGTCGTTTGTGCAGCCATGGCCGTTTTTTCTTCATTCTTTTTCTTGTTGTTAGAAAGTACCCAACTGATGAGAAACAGTACCCCGGCAAGAATACCGATGTTGATGATTATTTTTAAGATTGATTTCTTTTTCATTGTTTTTGCTTGGTGATTATTGTAATAAAGATTTCAGGTTGCCCTTTGATTTAATGATTTGTATTTCGGCGATCTTGTAATCCAGGAGCGCTTTCGAATAGTTGGTCTGTGCTTCGGTGAGCGATGTCTCCGATTGCAGAAGGTCGGTCAGCGTTGCCAGCCCATTGTTGTAATTGTTTTGTGTATTGAAATAAACCTGTTCGGCCAGTTCCATATTTTTTTCCTGACTGTTCAGGGTAATGATGCTGTTGTTGATCTGGGTTTTGGCATTTTCGAAATCCAGGTTCAGACCCAGTTTGGTTTGATTGATATCCTCTTCCAGTTTCTTGATACTGATGTCGGCCTGTCTGATCCTTGAGCGGGTAGCAAAACCGTTGAAGATGGGCACGCGGAGCGTTAGTCCAATTCCCGCCACATCAAACCAGTTGGCGCCACTGCCCGAACCGCGGAATACCGGAAATTTATTTCCAAGTCCCTGATAGGAATAGGAGCCGGTTAACGCCAGCGATGGCATGTATTCACTCTTCACCGCTTCTTTTTGATACATCAGTAATTGCTTCTGGGTGTTCATCAAATCAAGCTCGGTGCGGTTTTCCGGATTGAAATCGGACACCACTACCGTGGGATGAATCTCTGATAATTCAGCATCGGGAATTTGGATCGGCGTATTGATCGGCATGCCCATGTAAAACTTCAGTTGATTTTGAAGAAGTTCTACAGCGTTTGCCAACTGCGTGCGCTGACTGGTCAGGTTCGAATAATTCACAGCGATTCGATCCACGTCGATTTTTTTCGCCAGTCCATTTTCGTACAAACCTTTCAGGATGTCGTGGACTTTTTTCGTGTTGGCAATCGTGCTGTCGAGCGTGGTTATTTGCTGCCGCTGAACCAATACCTTATAATAAGTAGTAGCCACTTCTTCGATGATCTGATCTTCGGTAAGCTGCGAATTGAGTTGATAAAACTCTCGCGTGGTTTTGGCTGCCTTTAACCCGGTGAGGACTGAATTGTCAAACAACACCTGGTTGACCGACACACCTGCATTGGCATTCCATTTTTGTCCGAATGCTACCAGCATGGTTTCACCCGGCTTGCCAAATATTTCGCCCGGCAAAGCACTTTTCTGCAAGATGGGGTTGTAGTTGAGTCCTGCCGAACCGTTGATCTGCGGCATAGCGCGTGATTTTACTTCATCAATTTTGTACTCGCTGTTTTCTACATCCAGCCTGGCTTTACGCGCTTCGTGATTGGCCGAGAGTGCATAATTCAGTGCATCTTTCAATTGCAGCGTCATCGTTTCCGGCTGTTGTGCATGCACTGTCGAAAAGATGAACAGGGCAACGAATGCCAGGATTGCACCTTTCATGGGTTTTCGCAGACTAAAAAAGCTGCGCCATGTTGTTTTCGTTTTCATTGTATGATACATATATCCTTTTAAAATTTTGATCTTTAGTTATCGGTTGAAGGTTGGTTTTTGATGCCGCTGAAGAACAGTCGGATGGTGTCTTTTTGTTTTTCGGCCAGATCATCGAGGTCTTTTTCTGACGGGAATGGCGAACTGTGTTTCAGGCATATCTCGTGCGACTGAATGGTTTCCAGAATAATGGATGCCACCTTGTTGCAGTCAACCTGTTGAAGGTTTCCTTTTTTGATGCCGGTTTCGATAAGCCCTGCGATAATTTCTCGTGTTTTAATTTGGGCCTTTATGATCGGTTTAATGATTTTTGAGGATGACCGGTCGATCTGAACACTACCGGCTTGTAGGGCAAGTTGCATATTGTTTTTGTAGAACTCCTGTTTGGTATCTATCAGTAACAACAGCGCTTCTTCGGCAGTAGAGTTTGGAGAAATTTTTTCTTTGTAGGAGATAAAAAAATCATCCACCAGTTTTTCAAATACTGCAATGATCAGCCCTTCCTTATCCTCAAAATAATAGAAGAGTGAGGTTTTGGAAATGTTCAGGTCTTTCGCAATCTCATTGAGTGTAGTCTTGTTGACTCCGAAATGCGAAAACCTGCGCATCGCCGCTTCTGTAATTGTTTCTTTCTTTATGGATATATCTGATGTCATTTATACTTCTTGACTGTTTTACTTTATTACTATCTGACTATTTTAATTCAAAAGTCAAAGATAAAACAGAGTTATGATTTAAAGAAAGAGTTGAACATTTTTTCACATTTTTTTGGGGTGGGGTAGGGTGGATTAGGAAATCCGCTTTATCTGTCGTCCGACATGCGCGTTGCTAACATGTCGGACAGCGAAAAGATTATATATCCATTGCCGTCGGTTTTAACCGACGGGCCAGATCAAATTAATGAATGGCTTTAGCCACATTCATCTATTAATTGGCTGTTCTATTTCCAATCATTCTTAAGTAACGCTTTGTCACAGGTCGGGAGACCTGCGCCAGAATAGAGCCAGAATAGAAAGTCTACCGTGCACAAGCGAGACGCTTGCGACTGAACGAAACTGGCGGACAATATTTTTCTGGCAAAAAAAATCCTTTGCGGTCGTTGCTTGTGCTATGCAAGTTCTTTTAAAGATGGAGAAGATTTCTGAATTCAAGAAATCACTGGCTC